>JBEEMX010000262.1:0-5303 GCA_041192465.1 Pseudomonadota bacterium
CCCGGGCAACACCGTGCGCCTGTCCATCGACATCAAGCTGCAGGGCCTGATCGAGGAACTGTTCGGCACCCGGCGCGGCGCGCTGGTGGCGATCGATCCGCGCAATGGCGAGGTGCTCGCCTTCGTCAGCAAGCCTGGCTTCGATCCGAACCTGTTCGTCGGCGGCATCGACCAGGATTCGTGGAAAGAACTCAACGAGTCGCTCGACAAGCCCATGCTCAACCGGGCGCTGCGCGGCACCTACCCGCCCGGCTCGACCTACAAGCCCTTCATGGCCATGGCCGCGCTGGTCACCGGCAAGCGCACCGCCGGCCAGGTCATCTACGACAACGGTTTCTTCATGTTCGGCAACCACCGCTTCCGCAGCCACGGCGACGGCGGCCTGGGCGCCGTGGACATGACCCGCTCGATCGTGCAGTCGAGCAACGTCTACTACTACGGCCTGGCCAACGACATGGGCGTGGACCTGATCCACGAACAGATGGACCTCTACACCTTCGGCCGCAAGACCGGTATCGACCTCGAAGGCGAGTCCACCGGTGATCTGCCTTCGACCGAGTGGAAGCGCAACAAGTACAAGCGCCCCGAGCAGAAACGCTGGTACGCGGGCGAAACCATCTCGCTGGGCATCGGCCAGGGCTACAACAACTTCACCATGCTGCAGCTCGCCACCGCCATGTCCACGCTGGTGTCCGGCGGTCTGCGCTTCGAGCCGCGGGTGGTCCACCAGATCGAGAACGTCGTCACCCGCGAGCGGCGCACCGTGTCCTCGCACGCGGTTCCCCCGCTCGACCTCAAGCCCGAGCACGTGGCCGTGATCCGCCGCGCGCTGTACGGCGTGACGCAGACGGGCACCTCGACCAAGGTCTTCGTCGGCGCGCCCTACCAGAGCGGTGGCAAGACCGGGACGGCGCAGGCGGTCGGCGTGCGCCAGAACGAGAAGTACAACGCCTCCAAGCTCGCTGATTACCAGCGCGATCACTCGCTCTACACCGCTTTCGCGCCACTGGACGAGCCGCGCATCGCGCTGGCCATCATCGTCGAGAACGCTGGTTTTGGTGCCGAAGCCGCTGCCCCGATCGCGCGGCGGGTACTCGACTACGTGATCTCGGGCGTCTATCCCACACCGGAGGACATCGCCATCGTCCAGATGGGCCACGGCTCGGCACCGGCCGGGCCGGGTCTGCCAGTGGCCTCCGTGCCACTGCCGCCAACCCGGGCGGCTGGTATCGATGCGGAAGCTGCAGCGACATCCGCCGCCGCGAGTGCGCTGGCCTTCCCCGCCTCGGGCGCGCTGGCAGCCTCCACGCCAGCCACCGCAGCCTCGGCGCCGAACCTGGTGCCCCCCGCCTCCAAGGTGACGCTTTCGCCACTCGCTTCGACACGACCACTGAAGTGGATACCGCGCCGAACGCCGCCAACCGTGAAACCCCCATGATCCTGCAGTCCTCGTTCGGGCAACCTACGCTGTGGCAGCGGGTGCGCCCCTGGTTCAGCGGGTTCGATCCGCTGCTGCTGCTGGCGATGCTGGCACTGATGGGCATCGGACTGACAGCGATGTATTCGGCTGGGTTCGACAATGGCGCTCGTTTCACGCTCCAGGTCCGCAACATGGTGCTTGCGGGCACCGTGTTCTTCCTGGTGGCGCAGGTACCACCGCAGCGGTTCATGGCCTTGGCCGTGCCGCTCTACACGGTGGGCATGGTGCTGCTGGTCCTCACGGCACTGTTCGGCATCGACCCGACGCACAAGGGCGCCCGCCGCTGGCTCAACGTCGGCATCGTCATCCAGCCCAGCGAAATCCTGAAGATCGCCACGCCGCTGATGGTGGCCTGGTGGTTCCAGCGCCGCGAGGGCCGCCCCCGCACGGGCGACATCGCGCAAGCCTTCCTGCTGGTGCTCATGCCCTTCCTGCTGGTGGCCAAGCAACCTGACCTCGGCACCGGCATCCTGATCTTCGCTGCTGGCTTCTTTGTCATCTTCTTCGCCGGGTTGTCGTGGAAGGTGATCCTGCCGGTGGCGGTGGTCGGTGTCGCCGCCATCGTCGCCATCGTGCTGGCCGGGCCGACCATCTGCGAGCCGGACGTGGACTGGAAGATCCTGCACACCTACCAGAAGAACCGCATCTGCACCCTGCTCGACCCGACCCGCGACCCGCTTGGCAAGGGCTTTCACATCATCCAGGGCATGATCGCCATCGGCTCGGGCGGCATCACCGGAAAAGGCTTCATGAAGGGCACGCAGACCCACCTGGAGTTCATCCCCGAGCGCACCTCGGACTTCATCTTCGCCGCGTTCTCGGAGGAGTTCGGGCTGATGGGCGATCTGGCCCTCATCACCTGCTACACCTTCCTGATCGTGCGCGGGCTGATGATCGCCTTCTAGGCTCCGACCACCTTCTCGCGCCTCATGGCCGGCGCGATCACGATGAGCTTCTTCGTCTACGCGATGGTCAACATGGGCATGGTCAGTGGCATCCTGCCCGTGGTGGGCGTGCCACTGCCGTTCATGAGCTATGGCGGTACAGCCTTGGTGACGCTGGGCCTGTCGCTGGGTATCCTGATGTCGATCGCGCGCTCAAGGCGCCTGATGCAGAGCTGAGGAAAGCGCCGGATCCGATGCAGCGCCAGATGGAGCGTGGCGCAAGCGGACAGTGAACCGGGCACCCGGTCCCTCGCCGGAGGGTGTCTGGGTTGCCGTGCGGGCATCGTCCAGCACCACCGCCGTGCCGTGCTGCTGGGCGATTTCTGCCACGATGGCCAGCCCCAGACCCGAACCGTCCACGGTCGTGCCGAGCGCCCGGTAGAAGGGCTGGAACACCAGATCGCGCTCGCCAGCAGGGATGCCCGGCCCTGAATCCTCGATCTGCAGCACCACCACCTGCCCGAACGGATCCGGCACGACCCGCACGGTCACCGTGCCGCGCCGGGGCGTGTAGTGCAGCGCGTTGTCCACCAGGTTGGTGATCAGTTCGCGCAACAGCATCGGATGCCCCAGCACCCGCATGTCCCCCGGACGGCGCAAGGCATTGGGTACCTGCGTGTCCGGTCCTTCGAAACCCAGGTCGATGCCGGCATCCAGCGACTGTGGCACGAAGTCGCGCACCACATCGGTGGCCAGCGCCTCCAGATCCACCTCGTCGCGCGCCACCGTGCCGGCCTTGGCATCGGCGCGGGCCATTGACAGCAGCTGGTTGACCATGTGCGCTGCCCGCTGCGAGGCGTGCGCCATCTGCGCCAGGGACACTTTCATGACCTGCGGATCACCGTGGCCCGCATCGATCTCGCGCGTGGCGAGTTCCGCCTGCATGCGCAACCCGGCCAGCGGTGTCTTGAGCTGGTGCGCGGCGTCGGCGAGGAAGCGTTTCTGTGTCACCAGCGCGGTCTGCTGACGCTCCAGCAGGTCGTTGATCGACTGCACCAGGGGCGAAACTTCTTCGGGCACCTCGTGGACATCAATAGGAGAAAGATCGTCGCTGGCCCGCTCGCGGATGCGCTGCTGCAGTGCGTTCAGTGGCGCCAGCCCCCGCACCAGCGCCAGCCACACCAGCAGCACCGCCACAGGCAGGATCACGAACTGCGGCAGGATCACGCCCTTGATGATCTCGGTGGCCAGCCGTGAACGCTTGGTCAGCGTCTCGGCCACCTGCACCAGCACCGCCCGCTCCCCCGCACCACCGCTGATCCACTGGTAAGCCACGCGCACGCTGTCGCCGTGGACCTCGTCGTCGCGTACGCGCATCTCGCCCAGCACCCGCGGATCGTCCTCGGCGGGCAGCATCAGGTCGCGGTCACCGCTGACGAACTCGCCCCGCGGCCCGAGCACCTGGTAGTAGACGTTGTCGACCTCGTCGGCCCGCAGCATCCGGGCCGTCTCGCGCGAGAGATCGAAATAGACGCTGTCACCACGCACCTCGACCCGCTGCGACAGCGAGCGCACCGATTCGATCAGCGCGCGGTCATAGGGGCGGCTGGCGATGCCCTGCGCCGCCAGCCAGGTCAGCGCCAGGCTCATCGGCCACAGCAGCAGCAACGGCGCGAGCATCCAGTCCAGGATCTCGCCGAACAGCGACCGCTGTTCACGCCGGCGCGGCACCGCCTCAGGCAGCAGCGATCTTCTCAAGGCAGTAGCCCAGCCCCCGGACCGTGGCGATGCGGATTGGTCCCTGCTCGATCTTCTTGCGCAGGCGGTGGATGTAGACCTCGATGGCGTTGTTGCTCACCTCCTCGCCCCATTCGCACAGGCGCTCGACGAGCTGGTCCTTGCTCACCAGGCGGCCGGCGCGCTGCAGCAGCACCTCCAGCAGGCTGAGTTCACGTGCCGACAGGTCGATCATCTGCTCGTTGATGTAGGCCACGCGGCCCGTGGCATCGAAGGTGAGCGGACCGTGCTTGATCAGCGCGCTGGCCGATCCCAGACCACGCCGCGTCAACGCCCGCACCCGCGCTTCGAGTTCCTGCAGGGAGAACGGCTTGGCCATGTAGTCGTCTGCGCCGAGGTCCAGGCCCTTGACGCGCTGCTCGATCGAGTCGGCCGCCGTCAGGATCAGCACCGGCACCGACGAGCCACGCGCGCGCAGCTTCTTCAGCACCTCCAGACCATGGAGCTTGGGCAGGCCCAGGTCGAGGATCAGCATGTCGAATTCGTGGGCTGCCAACGCCGCATCGGCCTCCGAGCCGTTGCCCACATGGTCAACGGCGTATCCTGCGGAACGCAGGCTGCGCAGCAAACCGTCGGCCAGAATCTGGTCATCTTCAGCGATGAGAATGCGCATGGTGTCTGTCTCCTCTTGTCCCCTGAGGGCGGGGTCTGTGCGAGATTATCGTCCTCAAAAAACTGTACAAACATCCAGCATTTGACATAATGGCACATCCACCCAGGAGAACTTCGATGGACGCCCCGAGCAAATCCAACCCGAACAGCACCGCCCTCAGCACCGAAAAAGCCAAAGCCCTGCAGGCCGCACTGGCCCAGATCGAAAAGCAGTTCGGCAAAGGCTCGATCATGCGGCTCGGTGAAGGCGAGGTCGTCCCCGACATCCAGGTCTGCTCCACCGGCTCGCTCGGTCTGGACATCGCGCTCGGCGTCGGCGGCCTGCCCCGCGGCCGCGTCGTCGAGATCTACGGACCCGAATCGTCCGGCAAGACCACGCTCACGCTGCAGGTCATCGCCGAAATGCAGAAGCTTGCCGGCGTCTGCGCCTTCATCGATGCCGAACACGCGCTCGATGCCCAGTACGCCCAGAAACTCGGCGTCAACCTGCAGGATCTGCTGATCAGCCAGCCCGACACCGGCGAGCAGGC
>JBEEMX010000263.1:0-5288 GCA_041192465.1 Pseudomonadota bacterium
GGCCATCGACTACAGCCTCAGACGCTGGGCGGCGCTGACGCGCTATCTGGACGACGGCGCCTTGCCGATCGACAACAACTTTGACGAGCGGCAGATCCGGCCCTGGGCCACCGGCAGGAAAAACTGGCTGTTCGCCGGAACGCTGCTGGCCGGCCAGCGCGCGGCTGCGGTGATGAGTCTGGTCCAGAGCGCCAAGCTCAATGGACTCGATCCCTACCGGTACCTCAAGGACGTGCTCACACGCCTGCCCACGCACAAGGCGTCACGGGTGGCGGAGCTGCTCCCCCATCGCTGGCAGCCTCAGACCGGTTGACGGTTGAATTCGTCGCCCGAGGCATTCAACTCGACTCAATTCAAATTGCGCAGTGCATACGTGTCCACCTGAAATGGCGTGGACTCGTGTGCGCTTACGCCATCCCGGCCTTCTCCGCAAGACGACTTCGCGGAACGCTTACGCTGATCGAGGAGGTATCGGAGCATGTCAAGGTAGTTGCCCCCAGTTCATGCGCGTCTCGCGGGCCTGCTGCCGGGTGGTGAATCGACAGCCACGCCCGCCCGCCGTCATAGGCGTTCTGCACGGTTCGACTTTGCAGCCGTGGTCGAGCGGCTGCACAAGCGCAAACTGCGCTGCCTCGTCAACGAGAAGTTCGCCCACCTCGACCTGTTCCCGACGTGGTCGACAACGCTGCGATGGGCACCGTGCGTACGCTCCATGACCCGCGGAGCAGGCCAAGATCGGCCACGGTCAGCAAGAAGGCAACCAAAGCGCCCAAGGTGAATCTGTCCTGGAACGAGGTGACGAAAGTGATGATCGCGTTCGTTGGCCCGGTCGGGCAGGTGCTGACGCTGCCGACCGCCGTGCCGGGGTGGACTTACTCTCCATGATGCACGATGCCTCGGCTCTTCAATCGGTACACCATCGCCGGGCGGGTGATGCCGAGAAGGCGCGCGGCCGCTGCGACATTGCCACCCGCGCGAGTCACTGCCTGCTTGAGCAGCAAGGTCTCGATGTCGTCGAGCGATACCTTGGAGTCGTCCTCTATGCCGTTCAGGAAATTGTTGACATGCTTTGACACACGGTCGATTTCGAGGTCCGCCGGTCGCTCCTCAAGCAATCGATGCGGGTTCGCGCGCACCAGTGCGCCGTCCGGACTGACGGCAAACCGCTGGCTGTTGAATTGCTCACCGCTGGTGAACAACTGCGGGGCGTCGATCACCGTGTTCTCAGCCGCCAGGATGACGCCGCGCTCGATGACGTTTTCGAGTTCGCGGATGTTTCCGGGCCAGTCGTAGGACATCATGGCATCGACCGCACGCTGTGTGAAACCGGTCAGGCGCCGCCCATGCAGTCGATTGAATTTGCCCAAGAAGTGCATCATCAACAGCGGAATGTCCTCGCGACGTTCGCGCACGGGCGTCACACGGATCGGAAAGACATTGAGGCGGAAGAACAGATCCTCGCGGAAGCGACCGGCTGCCGTCGCTTCGCGGAGGTCAACGTTTGTCGCGGCGATGACGCGGACATCAACGCGCCGGGTCTGGGTATCGCCGAGGCGCTCGATTTCGCCTTCCTGGAGCGCGCGCAAGAGGTTGCCCTGGGCGCCTGCGGACAGGGTGCCGATCTCGTCCAGAAACAGCGTACCGCCGTCAGCGCGTTCGAAGCGCCCCGCCCGACTTTGCGTGGCACCGGTGTACGCACCTCGCTCGGCACCAAACAACTCCGATTCGATCAGGGACTCGGGAATTGCCGCGCAGTTGACTGCGATGAACGGTTTGTGGCTGCGCGAACTCAGCCGGTGCAGCATGCGTGCGAAGACCTCCTTGCCGACACCGCTCTCGCCCAGAATCAGCACCGTGGCATTGGTCGGTGCGACCTTCTGCACCATGTGCAGCACAGAGTTGAAGCCCGGCGAGATGCCGACCGGCTGGGTGGATTCCGTCATGTGCGCGCTAGCCAGCACAGGGGCGCGTGTGGCCGTCAGCGCATCGCTGCGCAGGGCCGCCGGCATCAGGTGCTGCAGGTCCTGAATGGCCTCGTCGTCCCATGCCTCGACCGGCTTGCCGACAATGCGGCAAGCGGCCTGACCCATCGATTGGCACTCGACTTCGCGGTAGAGGATCTGGCGCCCCATGAACTCCGTGGAGAAGCCCGACGCATAGCCAACCTGCATCCAGCACGATGGTTCCGTGCCGATCGGGAAATGCCGGGCATGTTCCTCGTCCTCGACCTGATGGGTCCAGAGGAACTCGCCGTAGTGGGTACCCTTCTCGACATCGAACTCCAGCCGCACCGGCTCGGACAGGCCGATGCCTTCCAGGCAGTGCATCTGCGGCCCGACAACGAACATGTCCTTCAAGGAGGTCTTGGACCGCACCTTGCGCGCCATCTCCGCGTCGTAGGTGCCGGCCTGGTAGCCCATTCGGGTGAACAGGCGGCGTGTCACGTCCATGCCCAGGCTCTCGATCATCTCGCGACGCAGCGAGCCCAGTGCCTTCGCGTGGATCAGCAGCATGCGCTGCTCGTCGAGCCAGATGCGGCCGTCGCTGGTCGAAAAGTGCAGGCGTGCCATCAAGTCGGCAAGGTTCGGGAAGCGGACCTTGTCAATGTCAGCGCGATCGGCACGGATCAGCGGCCGGTTCAAGTCCACGGGTGAACCCGTACTGGTCTTCTTCATGGCCACCGTCCCGGGCGGCCGTCGATGCACATCAACATCGTTGTCTCCTTTGTATTTTTTGCACGGCTCGAGTGATTGCCAGCACGCAACGTGCCATCCGCAGCGCAGTGCGAGCCAGCACGGCGTGTTGCCTCGTGACAGCAGCAAGATGCCTTCGATCGCGACCCACGGGAAAGCCCGGCCCATCGATCAGATGATGCACTCGTTGCAACGTCCGGCTCGCGTCTTTGCATCATTTGCTTCTCGCGTCGCCTGTGCGATCAGAACCAGGTGATTCGGGTTTGCACCTAATCATTCAGTCGCTGTCGAGTGAAGCCATCTGCGGCTGCTGTGGCTGTGAAATGTTGGCACGGCAAATGCAAACACTGTGTCTGCCGGACGCCATATCGACCAAATGCTCACCGGTGTCGCAAGAACACGCGACGAGATCAAGAGACGACAAGTCCGTCAACAGGAGACAAGCTCAATGACCCTGCCGCCCTCGATGCGCGCCCCGCCGCCCGACGCTACGTGATGCGTCGGTTCGCCGCCTGGCGACCGCCCTGACCAATTCGAGTGATGTGCCGTCACCGCGGACGATGTCTGCGGTGTGAGTCGACTCGTCTTGCCTCGGAGCGCCAGGACCCGCCCCGATGTTGACCCGACCCCACAAGGAGACCCGCGTGATCCAGATCCACCCAGACAACTCGACCAAGCTCGCCAAACTCGAAGCGATGCTGCAGGACGACCCTGCCAAGCATCTTTACCGCCTGGATCGGGCGGTGTTCACCGACGAGCAGCTATTCGAACTCGAACTGAAGTACATCTTCGAAGGCAACTGGGTTTACTTGGCACACGAGAGCCAGATCCCAAACGTCAACGATTACCTCACCGTGCACATCGGCCGCCAGCCGGTGGTCATCACGCGCAGCAAGGACGGCCTGCTCAATGCGTTGGCCAACACCTGTACGCACCGCGGCGCGGTGCTGTGCCGGCACAAGAAGGGCAACAAGTCCAGCTTCACCTGCCCCTTCCACGGTTGGACCTTCAGCAACAAGGGCAAGCTGCTGAAGGTCAAGGACCAGAGCCCGGAAGCCGGCTACCCGCCCAGCTTCAACTGCGAAGGCAGCCACGACCTGGTCAAGCTCGGTGCCTTCGAGAACTACCGCGGCTTCCTGTTCGGCAGCGTGAACCCGGATGTCGCGCCTCTGAGCGAGTTCTTGGGCGAGACCACCAAGGTCATCGACATGATCGTTGACCAGGCACCCGATGGCATCGAGGTGCTGCGCGGTGCATCGACCTACACCTTCGACGGCAACTGGAAGCTGCAGGCCGAAAACGGCGCCGACGGCTACCACGTCTCGGCCGTGCACTGGAACTACGCCGCCACCACGGCGCGCCGCGGCGCCGACGGCAAGGTCGACAACGTCAAGGCGATGAACGCCGGCGCCTGGGCCAAGCAAGGCGGCGGTTCGTACTCGTTCAAGAACGGCCACATGCTGCTGTGGACCAACTGGTCGAACCCGGAAGACCGGCCGATGTACGCCAAGCGCCCCGAGTGGATCGAGAAATTCGGCGAAGCCAAGGCTGATTGGATGTTGCGCAAATCGCGCAACCTGTGTCTGTACCCGAACGTCTATTTGATGGACCAGTTCAGCTCGCAGATTCGCGTGGTGCGGCCGATCTCGGTGAACAAGAGTGAGGCCACGATCTACTGCATCGCACCCAAAGGCGAGCCGGCCGAGGCGCGCGAGCGGCGCCTGCGCCAGTACGAAGATTTCTTCAACGCCACCGGCATGGCGACACCCGATGACCTGGAGGAATTTCGTTCCTGCCAGCAAGGCTTCGAAGCGCGCGCCGTGAAGTGGAATGACCTGAGCCGCGGTGCGACGCACTGGGTCAAGGGGCCGGACGCCGTGGCCGACTTGATCGGACTCAAGCCCGAGCTGAGCTGCATCAAGACCGAGGACGAGGGCCTGTACATCGGCCAGCACGAGTACTGGTTGCAGACGATGAAGAATGCCTACAAGGCCGAGCAGGCCGAACAAACGAACGGAGGCGAATGATGCTGTCCTACGACGCCATTCAAGCCTTCCTGTACCACGAAGCGCGCGCGCAGGCCGAGAAGCGCTGGGCCGACTGGCTGGCCTGCTACGCCGACGACGTGGACTACCACATGCCGTGTTGGGACGATGACGACAAGCTCACCAGCGACCCGCACAACGAAGTCTCGCTGATCTATTACCCCAGCAAGCAGGGCCTTGAGGATCGGGTGTTCCGCATCGAGACCGAACGTGCCAGTTCATCGACACCCGACACGCGCTACAACCGCGCGATATCGAATGTCGAGATCCTGGCGCAGGACGAGACGCGGGTGGACTTGTGCTTCAACTGGACGACGCACAGCTTCCGCTACGACATCGTCGACGTGTACTTCGGCACCGCGCGCTACTTGCTCGACACCAGCGGCACCAAGCCGCTGATCAAGAAGAAGTACCTGGTCGTGAAGAACGACTACATCCACCACATGCTCGACGTTTATCACGTCTGAGGCGCAGCCATGGCCTACAACATCGCATTGCAATTCGAAGACGGGGTGACGCGGATCATTCCGTGCGAGGCGACCGAACTGGT
>JBEEMX010000264.1:0-5279 GCA_041192465.1 Pseudomonadota bacterium
TGCCGAGCCGGCCGGCCACCCCCGCGGACAGGCCCGCGAGGAACACCTGCAGGTCACGCCGCTGCGAGAAGATCTCGCGCCGACAGGCAATGCAGAACATCCCGAAAGCCAGCTCGATGCCCTTGAGGAAACGGTACTGGTTCAGCAGCGTGGCCCGCTGCAGCGTGTCCATGGCGTCCAGGTTCACCGCGAACACCGCGGGCAACTCCCACTGCGCCGCCAGCATGCCCGTCAGCCCGATGCCGACCAGCATCAGCGCATAGCCCCAGAAGCACAGCCGGGCGAGTCGGGCGAGCGTGACCATCGCCTCAGCCCTCCCGGCGCCGCAGGTCCAGGTACAGCAGTCCGCTGGCAAAGTCGAACGCCGCCACCAGCAGCGCGATGGGCATGAACGCACCGCGGGACACGCCCCAGACGACGAAGGCCGCCGCCAGCAGCTTCTGGGCGCTGCTCCACCAGAGCACGACGGGCAGGGCGGCCCGACAACGCTGTGCATGCAGGGTGATGCCGCCCGACAGCACCATGAACATGCCCACCGTGCTGAACAGGTGGGCGCCGGTCACGCCGGGTGACAGCGGGGCGATCAGCGACAGCAGGGGCGCCCCGGCCAACCACTGCGCGGCACCGGTCAGCACCGTGATCCAGGCGATGACCGTGACGGCGCGCCGTTCGAGGGTCAGCAGGTTCGTGTCAGCGATTTCAGCCATGTCAGCGCCCCAGAGCCGAATAACGGCCACGACAAGCCCAGCGGGCGAAGAACCACGCCAGCGCACTCCACTGCACGCACCACAGGCCGACGCGGATGCGGTTGAGCTGCATCCAGCGGTCCAGGACGCGGTGCAACTCGGTCGCGTCGGTGATGTGCCCGGCCATGGCGGCGTTGAGCGGGAAGATCCACTGGAGCGTCAGCCCCGTGGCCACCACCACCCCCAGCAACACCACGATCGGCACCCAGCGCGTGGGCTGGCGCCACTCGCTCCACAGCATGACCACGCCGGTCACCAGCATCACCTTGGTCATGGTGGTGAAGAACTCGGTGGCGGCCTGCACCTGCGGCACGAACTGCAGGTAGTAGTTGTCCGGCGTCAACTGCGGCGCCAGCGGGAAGGAGAACAGCACCAGCGAGCCGCCCGTGCCGACGTACATGGACGCGCACAGCAGCAGCACCACATGGTTGAGCATCAGCAGGCGGTTTCTCATCGCACGCGCTCCTCGCCTGTCTCCCAGTCCGTTGCTCGAACCGGCGGGGCCAGCCATTCCTGTGATTGACCCAGCGGGTAGGTGGTCTCCAGACCCTCCATTGGCCGGGTGGGCGCCTGCGCTTCGGTCAGGAACCAGCACTCGAAATAGTCGTCGAGCACGCCCGCCGTCGAGGGAAAGAACCCCGCCGTGATCGGCACCGGATCGATGTCGAGCGTCTTGAGCGGCGCCATGCGGGGGTGGTCGCCGATGAGCAGCCGGGCCGAGCCGGGCTTGAACAGGGAGAAACCCAGCTTGCCCTTGAAGTAGATGTGCGAGCGCATCAGCATGCCGCGGAAGGCGCAGTAGTTGGACGCCCCCATGCTCACCGGCAGCCAGGCCGAGTCGGGTTTGCGCACATCCACCCGCATCATCATCTGGCCGTCCAGGTCGTACTGGCTGCTGACCCACCGCTCGCCGACCACGAAATCCAGGTTGGCCTGGTGCTTGGGCATGCCCCAGATGCCTTTGCCGCCCTTGACCGAGACCTCGGTGGACACCGGCAGATCCCAGACGTACTGGCCGGTGCCGAAGGTCTTCATCAGCAGGCCGGGCAGCAATCGCGGGGCGGGTCGGCGGCCGTGCGTGCAGGCGATGGCGATGGAATATTCGATGTAGCGGCCGATGTCGGTCACCACGTAGTCGATCACCGTGATCACCAGCAGGGCGCGTTTCCACAGCCGCAGTGGATGCACCTCGCTGCTGGCGATCAGGCGCCGGGCGGCGTCGGCGTCGATCGAGAACACGGCGATGAGCGCGGGCGATTGCTTGGAATTGACCGGCATCTCGAACGCCAGCCCGTCCACGAGGGCGTGGCGTCCCGCGAGGTGTTGTTGTCGGACAGGTACTGCCATCTGAGACCCCCTTTCAACTTGGAACTTCGAATTTCAGCGTTCAGTGTCAGCGTTCAGGTGCATCCAGCTCGGCGATCAGCACCGGGAAGGTGTCCCGCTGCGCGTGCTGACCGAGGAAGATGTCCAGGTGACCGTAGCCGCCCAGCACATGCAGCGAGTGGTAGTTCGGCCGGTGGCGCTCGAACCAGTCGAAGCTGGCCTGCTGGCTCTGCCACTTGAAACAGTTGTTCAGCTCGCCGGCGATGAACGCGATGCGGGCCGTGGTTTTCGGGGGCTGCGCCGTCGGGTCAGTGGCCAGACCGGGCAGCCGCGAAACCAGATGGCCGGCGTCCAGGCAGCGCGTCATCTGCCGGAAAAACGACAGCGGCACGCAGCCGAACTCCTGCCGGATCCAGTCGTGCGTGCGGTCGCTCAGGTTCTCGTGGCGCCACAGCACCGGAAAACCCGTCCCGTAGGTGAAGCTCGAAAAGCGGCACACCCCGTTGGCGCACTCGTGGTGGGTCAGCCGGACCAGGCCCTGCAGCATCCGGGGCACAAAACCCTCGGCGTGTTCACCCCAGCGCGGGTCCAGGTAGGGCGTCAACAGGCCGACGGCGGGGATGGCGTAACGGCACTTGCGGTGCGAGATCCACGACACCTGGGGGTGCAGCGAGACGGCGTTGGAGACGATGGTGCTGACCTGCGGCACCAGCCCGGACACGGCCGAGAGCATGAAGCTGGTGGAGCCCTGGCAGTGGATCACCGCCTTGATGGACGCCGCCCCGGTGAGTTCGACCACCTTGCGCACGGCGGCCGGGTGGTCGTAGAGCGCCGCCTCGTCCAGCGTCCATTCGCACGGCGGCAGGTCGATGCTGGCCCGCCAGTTTTCGAGCCAGACATCGTAGCCGTGGTCCAGCAGTGCCTGGACGAAGTGCCGGTCATTGGGCGGCCGGAAGATGTTGGCGCGGACCCCCGCCCCATGCACCAGGAGGACGGGGCCGCGGGTCGGTTCCTGGCGACCCTGCACATGGACCAGGTTGCACAGGTGTCCGTCGTCGGCTCGGAATTCGATGGTGCGCTCTGCTTCCACGGCGACTCCTCGGTCTGGTCCAAGTGTCCTCCTGCGCGGTGGGGTTGTCATCCTGAAATTTGATGATTGCCATCTCCGGCACCCCCGATCCTGGTCCCCGTCAGACCCAGCCCAGTGCCCCCGCCAGTGCCCCCAGTCCGATCAGCCACATCGGACTGAGCTTCGTGTGCAGCATCACCCCGACCGTCAGCGCGATCAGCACCAGCCCGCCCGGCTGCCCATGACCGAGCACCGGCTGCGACAGCACCCAGCCGGTGGACAGCAGCAGCCCGACCGTCAGCGGCGTCAGCCCGTTCGTGAAGATCCGCACTGCCAGGTGATCCGGCCGCTGCCGACCCCAGCGCGTGACGGCCCAGGCAATGGTCGAACTCGGCAGCAGGATGCCCGACATCGCCGCCACCACCCCCAGCGTCCCCGCCACGTTCCAGCCCAGCACGGCGATGAACAGCAGGTTCGGCCCCGGCGCGGCCTGGGCGAGGGCGACCGAGTCGGTGAACTGGGCGTCGGTGAGCCAGTGGTGTTCGTGGACGAGGTAGCGGTGGATGTCCGGCGCGGTCGTGATGGCGCCGCCGACCGACAGCAGCGACATCAGCAGGAAGTGCGTGAACATCTGCAGCAGGTCGACATCGGAAAGGGCGCTCATGCCGAGGCTCCACGCCGCAGCCGCCACGCCACATGTGCCATCGTCACGGTGCCCAGTCCGAGCACCACCGCCGCCATCGGAAACCGCAGCGCCCCCACCAGCACCACCGTCAGCGCCGCATAGCACAGGCTGACGGGCAAGCCGAGCGGGTGCTTGCGCAGACCGCGGATCGCCTTCAAGCCGGTGGCGACGATCATCCCGGCCGCCACCGCACCCATGCCGCGCAGCGCCCCGGACACTTGCGGAAGGTCGGACCAGTGCCCGTACAGCGCCGCGGCGGCCAGCACCACCAGCATCGGCAGCAGCAGCATGCCCGACACCGACGCCACTACGCCGCGCCAGCCGAAGTAACGGTCTCCCAGCATCAGCGACAGGTTGACCACGTTCGGCCCCGGCAGCACCTGGCTGACGGTCAGCAGTTCTAGGAACTCGGCCGAGGTCAACCAGCGTTGACGCTCGACCAGTTCCCGCTGCGCGATGGCGATCACGCCGCCAAAGCCCTGCAGCGCGAGCCGGCTGAAGACCCAGAACATCGCCATCGGCGACGCAGGGCGCGTCAGCCCGGTCCCGGCGTCCAAGGCATCAGCGTCAGACATGGTCCGGATCGCGCAGCATGCGGCGCGCCGCCCAGCCGCTGAGCGTCAAGGCCAGCAGCGTCCAGCCTAGCCCGACCCAGTGGAGCGATCCGAACCCCGCTGCGCTGATGATCGCGCCGCCCGACATCGCGCCGATCGCCTGCCCGAGGTAGATCGCGGAGGTGTTGAGGGCCAGCAGCGCCGGCGCCAGCAGCGGTGCGGCGTGGCCCAGCCGGGCTTGCTGCGCGGAGTTCGAGGCGAAGGTGCCGAAGCCCCAGGGGACCATCACCAGCGCCACCATCCACGGCCGCGACGCCACCGGCAGCACCAGCAGGCTCAGCGCAATCCCGGACAGGTACAGCCCGACGGCCCGCGCCGCGCCGATCCGGTCCACATGGCGGCTGAGCACGACGTTGCCCGCCAGCCCCCAGGCGCCGAACCACATGAACAGCAGGCTCACCTCCAGCGGCGTGGCACCCAGCACCTGGCGGTAATAGGGCGCGATGTAGGCGAACAGCGTGAACTGGCCCGCACCGCTCAAGGCCGTGACCACGACCACCGCCATCAGCACCGGGTGCGTGAACACCTCGGACCACGCCCGCATCGACAACACCGGCGGTTTCACCCCCGACGGCAGCACCCGCCAGACCCAGCCCGCGCCCACCAGCCCCAGCACCGCCACCAGCCCGAACGCCCAGCGCCACCCGAACGCCTCGCCGATATAGGCGTGCAGCGGCATGCCCAGTACCGACGCGAAGGACCAGCCGAGAAAAATCGTGGTGATGGCCCGGCCGCGTTGTTCGGGTGGTGCCATGAAGCCCATCGCCGCCCCCGCTTGCGGCGTGAACACCGCCGCGCCCAGCACCGCCAGCGCCCGCAGTGGCAACAACGCCGCATAG
>JBEEMX010000265.1:0-5279 GCA_041192465.1 Pseudomonadota bacterium
CCGTGGAAACCGGCCTCCAGCCACGCCACAAGACCCGGCTCGGCTGTAGCCAGATGTACACCGGACACGCCGATCTGTGAGAATCCCAGCTCGACAGCCCATGCCCGGACCAGCCCGGCGAGCTGTTCAGGATCGGGCGTACCCGACGCATTCCCAAGGTTACCAAGGTCGTTCATCCGGTGATTCTAGAAACCCGCCAGCAGCACTGGTCCGACGAAGCCGCCTGCGAGGCCACCGCCCGCGCCCTGGCCGGCCATTCGGCGCTGCGCCGCGCCTGCATCGAACTGCACGGCCCCCTCGGCGCCGGCAAGACCACCTTCGCCCGCCACCTGCTGCGCGCGCTCGGCGTGACCGGTCGCATCAAGAGCCCGAGCTACGCCATCGTCGAACCGCATGAGATCCCCGCCACGGCCGAAGCGGACAAACTGGACATCTGGCACTTCGATTTCTACCGATTCGGTGATCCCCGGGAGTGGGAGGATGCCGGCTTTCGCGACCTGTTCGCCAGCCCTGGCCTGAAACTGGTCGAGTGGCCTGAAAAGGCCAGCGGGCTGCTGCCGGTGCCTGACCTCTCGCTGTCGCTGCTGCCTGAAGCCGACGACGGCCGGCAGGCGCGGTGGCAGGCCTGCACGCCGCTGGGCGCGGCGCTGTTGAACGAGACCCTGCCATGAAACAACTCCTTCCCGCCTTCGATACCCTGGACACGGTCAGCCGCCGGGGATGGTTCCGCCAGGCGGGTGCGCTGGTGCTCGTGCTGGGTGCCGGTGATCTGGTCCACGGCGCCACGCTGGTGGCGGTGCGGGTCTGGCCAGCGGCGGACTACACGCGGGTGACGCTCGAATCCGACACCGCGCTCGAAGCCCGCCACTTCGTCACCGACGGCCCGGCGCGGCTGGTGATCGACATCGACGGTCTCGAACTCAGCCCGCAATTGCGCGAGCTGGTCGCCAAGATCGGCGCCAACGACCCACACATCGCCGGCGTGCGCCTCGGCCAGAGCCAGCCGCGCCAGGTGCGCATGGTGTTCGACCTCAAGCGCGCGAGCACGCCGCAGGTCTTCACGCTCACGCCGATCGCGCCCTACCGCTACCGGCTGGTGTTCGATCTTTATCCGGCGCAGGCCCCCGACCCGCTGCTGGCCCTGGTGAAGGAGCGCGAGGTTGCGCCCACCACCACGGCGGCCACCAGCACGGCCGAAGCCTCGGCGCGCGCGGCATCGGACGTTGATGACGCGCTGGGCGAGTTCATCGGGCGTGTCGATCGCCCCATGCAACCGGTGCCGGCACCAATCCCCGCACCCACGCCGAACGTCGCCCTCAAGCCTGAAGCCCCCCCTGCCCCACCGCGTGCCGCCGCCGCAGCACCCGCCGCAGCCGAAGGTGCGCCCGCCATCCCGCCCGGCCGCGGTGGCATCAACCGGCTGGTGATCGTCGCCATCGACCCCGGCCACGGCGGCGAAGACCCCGGCGCGATCGGCCCGACCGGCCTGCGCGAAAAGGACGTCGTGCTACAGATCGCCAAGCAACTGCAGGAGCGCATCAACGCCCGCCCCGGCATGCGCGCCATGCTGACCCGCGACGCCGATTTCTTCGTGCCGCTGCACGAGCGGGTCAACAAGGCCCGCCGCGTGCAGGCCGACCTGTTTCTGTCGATCCACGCCGACGCCTTCATCACGCCAGAGGCGCGCGGCGCCTCGGTCTTCGCGCTGTCGGATTCGGGCGCGACCAGCACGGCCGCCCGCTGGATGGCCAAGCGCGAAAACGCCGCGGACGCCATCGGTGGCATCAACGTCGCCACCAAGGACAGCCACGTGCTGCGCGCCCTGCTCGACATGAGCACCACGGCGCAGATCAAGGACAGCCTGCGCGTGGGCCGCGAGGTGCTCGGCAACATCGGGCAGGTCGGCAAGCTGCACAAGGGGCAGGTCGAGCAGGCGGGATTCGCGGTGCTCAAGGCGCCCGACATCCCCTCGATCCTGGTCGAGACCGCCTTCATCTCCAATCCCCAGGAAGAAGCCAAGCTGCGCGACGAGGACTACCAGGCGCAGCTCGTCAAGGCCGTCTACACCGGCATCGTGCGCTACTTCTCCCGCAACCCGCCCCTGGCCCGCGAGCGTCTGCTATGACACTGAATCCTCTCCTGTCGGCGCTTCTGCTGGGCACCACGGTGCTCACCGCCGGGGCGCAATCGGCGCAATCGGCATCTTCAGCCCCATCGGGCACTGCGCTGCCGACTGCCGCCCAGTGTCCGACCGGAATGCCCGAGGGCACCCGCTGTCTGAACGGCCGTGATTACCTGGGCGCCTATTACTGGATCGCGGTACCGAAGGACTGGACGCCGGAGACCGGCGTGCTGGTGGTACACGCCCACGGCGGCCCCGCGCTGGGCGAGCCGACCCTGGCCCGCAGCACCGCCGATCTGCAACGCTGGAGCGTGATGCTGCGCGCCGGCCACGCCTGGGCGGGATCGAGCTTCCGGCAGGGTGGCGTCGAGGTGCTGGCCGCGGCCGAAGACACCGAGCGGCTGCGCCAGCTCACCCTCGCCGCCATCGGCCAGCCGCGCCGCACCGTGCTGCATGGCCAGAGCTGGGGCGCCGGTGTCGCCGCACGCATGGCCGAACGCTATGTCACCCCCGACATCGACCCGCGCCGCACCACGCCCGGCCCGCTGCCCTACGACGCCGTGCTGCTGACCAGCGGCGTGCTGGCGGGCGGGACACGCTCCTACGACGTGCGGATCGACCTGCGCGTGGTCTACCAGGCGCTGTGCAACAACCACCCGAAGCCCGAGGAAAGCGCCTACCCGCTGTGGATGGGCTTGCCGCTGGAATCGAAGCTCACCCGGGTTGAACTGGCCGAGCGGGTCGATGCGTGCCTGGGCGTGCAGCGTAAGCCCGCCGAGCGCAGCGCCGCCCAGCAGCAGCGCCTGACCACCCTCACCCGCGTGGTGAAACTGCCCGAGAACGAGATCCTGCCGCACCTGAACTGGGCGACCTGGCATTTCCAGGACATCTCGATGCGCAAGCTGAAGGGCCGCAATCCCTTCGGCAACGAGGGCGTGCAGTACAGCGGCTCGCCCGACGACGCCGCGCTGAACCGCGACGTGCAACGCTTGCGGGCCGACACCGCCGCCCTGGCCGAACTCGGCCGTGACACCGATCCGACCGGCCGGCTTCTGCTGCCCACGCTGACCCTGCACGGCACCGACGACATGACCGCCTTCGTCGAGCTGGAGTCCCACTTCCGCGACAACGTCACCGAAGCCGGCGCAGCGGACAAGCTGGTGCAGGTCTACACCGCCGACCGCGAGCACAGCTACTCCAGCGATGCGCAGTACGTCAGTGCAGTCGGCGCGCTGCTGGACTGGGTGGACAAGGGGAGCAAACCGGATGCCGCGTCCCTGTCACAGCGCTGCAAGGCGCTGCCGGCGCAGTGGCAGCCGGCCAGCGGCTGCCGCATCCGGGTCGGTTACCAGCCGGCTTCGCTCGACAGCCGCGTGCCGCCGCGGCGCCGTGCCGAAGTGGCCACACCCGGCGTCAAGCGCCCCTGACCTTGGCCTTCGCTTCGTTGCGGCGCGCTTTCCAGGCACCGAACAGGACCAGCACGCCGGGAATCGCGATCATCGACCAGATGATCTTGTCCAGGTGCTGCTGCACCCAAGGCACATTGCCGAAGAAGTAGCCGATCGTCACGATACCGCCGACCCACAGTGCGCCGCCGGTCACGTCGTAGAGCGTGAACTTGCTGCGCGTCATCTGCGCGACGCCGGCCACGAACGGCGCGAAGGTGCGGACGAAGGGCATGAAACGGGCAGCGATGATCGTCTTGCCGCCGTGGCGCTCGTAGAAGGCGTGGGCCTGGTCGAAGGCGCGCTTGTTGAACCAGCGGCTGTCCTCCCACTGAAAGACCTTGGGACCAAGGAGGCGGCCGATGGTGTAGTTGCTCTGGTTGCCCAGCACGGCCGCCGCGAACAACAGCCCGACCGACAGCGTGTAGTCCATCAGGCCGACGCCGCACATGGCACCCACCACGAACAGCAGCGAATCCCCCGGCAGGAAGGGCATCACCACCACGCCGGTCTCGACGAAGATGATGAGGAACAGCAGCGCGTAGACCCAGGCCCCGTAGGTGGTCACGAAGGTGGCCAGGTGCTTGTCCACATGGAGAATGAAATCGATCAGGAAGGGCAGGATGTCCATGGCGCGCGAGATTAACACCGCCATCTCACCCCCATGTGGCACCAGATTAGGCAATTCCACACACCCGCTGGAAGCAGTCGACCGGGCGACAGGTCAGGTGAAAAAACCGTGGTGCACACTCGGTCCCGTCCATTTCAGGGGTTGACAAACCAGTCTCCCTGCATCCTCAGCTTCTCTTACCTCCGAATCCATGCTACGCAGACGCTTCGTTCTGGCGAGTGCCGCCGCCGTGCTGGCGCGCCCTGCCGGAGCGGCTACAGCGGGGTCCGACCTCGTGCTCGGCCAGTCCGCACCGCTGACCGGCCCGCTGTCGCCACCGGTGCTGGCGTTCAATGCCGGCGCGCAGCTCGCTTTCGACACGCTCAACGCACGCGGCGGCATCGGCGGCCGGCACCTGCGCTGGGTCACCGCCGACGACCGGGGCGATCCAGTCCTCGCACAGGCCATCTGCGACAAGCTCATCACCGAACAGAACGCCACCGCACTGTTCGGCTGCGCCGGCAGCCTGAGCATGGCCGCCATCGAGCCGCTGCTGCGCCGCCACGGCGTGCCCGCGCTGGGCGGACTCTGGGTAGCCGATTCGGTGCGGGCGCAGTGCAAGGGCATTGCCTATTTCGTGCGCGCCAGTCTCAGCCAGGAAGCGTCGGCGCTGGCACTGCACCTGGCCACGGTCGGCCTGCAGCGCATCGGCGTGGTCCACCTGTCCAGTCCGTTCGGGCAGGAGGGCCTCAAGGTCATCGCCGACGCACTGACCACCCAGGGCTTGACGCTGTCCGGCACCGCCGCCGTCACGCCCGACGGCGCCACTGCACAGGAAGCTGCGCGCAAGCTGCTGGCGCTCGCCCCACAGGCCATCGTGCTCTTCACCAACGGCTCGCAAGCCGCCACCGTGATGGCCACCGCCGCCGACCTGCGCCGCCACCCTGCGTTCTACGGCCTGTCCATCGTCTCGGACGAGGACGCCATCCGCCGCATCGGCGCACAGGCACGGGGACTCGCGATCTCGCAGGTCGTGCCCTACCCCTGGAGCGAAAGCGACCGCCAGATTGCCGACTACCGCGACTTGGCCAGCACCGCCAAG
>JBEEMX010000266.1:0-5267 GCA_041192465.1 Pseudomonadota bacterium
ATGCTGGCGGCCTTCATGGGCGCGGCGGTGCGGGTGGTGGGCGGCTGGCTCTCCGACCGCTGGGGCGGTGTCAACACGCTGACGCTGGTGCTGGTCGCCGTGGCGGTGACACTGACGCTGATCGGGATGTCCACGTCGTCGCTCGTGCTGACCACCCTGCTGCTGATCGCCTGTTTCGCGGCCCTCGGCGCAGGCAATGGCGCACTGTTTCAACTGGTGCCCTTGCGCTGGCCGACCAGCACGGCGGTGGCCGGCTCGATGATCGGCGAGATCGGTGCGCTCGGCGGTGGGCTGGTGCCCAACGTCATGGGCGCGTCCAAGCAATACCTGGGCACCTACGCCTGGGGCTTCGTGGTGTTCGCGGTGCTGGCGCTGGTCATGCTCGGCGTGATGCGCGTGATGCAGATCCGCTGGACCCGCACCTGGGCGGAAAAGGGTGGCCGGGCGCGCTCGGCGCCGACCACGGTGGGCAGCGGGGGCGGCTACCCAACCACAGGCGCGTAGGTCCAGTCCTCCAGCACCATGCCTTCGACCTGACGGAACGCCTGATCGTTGCTCACCAGCACAGCCTGAACCGCCAGTGCGTGGGCAGCGATCAGCAAGTCGATGGTCCCCAGGATCCGACCTTGGCGCTCCAGATCGGCCCGCAGCACGCCGTAACGCACGGCCACTGCACCGTCCCATGGCAGCACATCCACACGGCACAGGAACTCGCCGATCAGCCGATGCAGATTCACCGCCTCGGGTCGGCGCACCAGCCCGAAGCGCAGCTCCCCCTCGGTCAACGCCGAGATGCACAGCGAGGACATCGGCACGGCGTTCACCTGCTGCACCACTTGTGGATGGCGCCTCACCAACTGGCTGACCATATTGGTGTCCAGGAGGTACCGCGTCATGCCCCCCAGCCCTCGAACGGGTCACGCGCCTGCTCCGCATGGGCGGCCTGGCGCTCACTGGCGCTCAAAAAATCGGCCGGCACCTCGGTCTGGTCCAGCAACTGGAAAAAACTCTGCCAATCCGACGGCCGGCGTGAGAGCACGATATCGCCCGTGATCGGATCGCGGCGGATGAACACCTCATTGGCATCGAATCGAAATTCGGCTGGCAGTCGAACAGCTTGGCTGCGTCCGTTCATGAAGAGCTTGGCGGTTTGGGGCATGGTGAACCTACTCAGGGCCAGTAATTAATATACCAAAGTATATATCTTTGACCCCGGCCCTTCAGCGCGGCAGAAACAGCAGCCAGAAGATCAACAGCAGGTTGAAGGCGGCGGACACCAGGCACGCCACCTTCCACAGCAGCGCCGGGTCGCGCATCGCCAGCGGTGTCGCTCCCAGCGCATTCAACGGCCGCGACGCCCCCCGCTCCAGCGCCAGCGCGAACTCTTCCGCTGTCTCGAAACGCTGCCGGGGATCCCGCGCCACGGCCTTCAGCACCACATGGTCGAGCCAGATCGGCACATCCGGGCGCATCCGCGACGGCGGTGTCGGGTCGCGCCGGTAACGGCCGGTCTGCCACGGCTCGATTTCGCCGTAGGGCAGCTTGCCGGTGAGCCACTGGTAGAGCGTCACCCCCAAGGCAAAAAGGTCGCTGCCCGCATCCGCTGGCTGACCATGGTCACCCTGCCATTGCTCGGGGTTCATGTAGCTGGGGGTGCCGGCGTGCAGGCTGCGCGTGGCCGGCGGCTCGCGCCCCGACACCGCCACGCCCAGATCGAGCACGCGCCACTGCCCGTCATCCCCCAAATGCAGATTGCCAGGCTTGATGTCGCGGTGAATCACACCAAGTCGGTGCATGCGGCCCAGCGCGCGGCAAAACGCCAGCCCTCCTTGCACCACATCGGGGAATTCCGTGCGGTGCGCGGGGTCGGCCAGCAGTTGCTCCAGCGTGTGGCCGCTGTGCCAGTCGAACACGGTATAGAACGCGCTCGGCTCGCGCACCTCGCGCACCCGCACGAAGCCCTGCCCTTCCCGCTCGGTCACGCGCAAGCCGAGCCACGCCTCATGGGCCAGCATCGCCTGTTCCTCGCGGTCGCTGGCGCGGGATTCGTGCAGCGTCTTGATCGCCACCAGCTCCCGCGTGGCAGTGTCGCGGGCCTGGTACAGGCGGTGGACCCCGGTGTCCGCCACCAGTGCCGTGATGGTGTAGCCATCCAGCGCATCGCCCACTTTCAGTCGCCCCGGCACGGGCAGTTGCCGCGCCCGCACCTGGGTGTCTTCCAGTCGCAACGGGGCCAGGCCCATAACTTGCATTACTACCGCCGTGACGTTGTCCTGACTGCCTGCAGCCAGTGCCGCTTCCACCAGCGCCTCACTGGCGGTCTGGGCCGAAGTGGTGCTGGTGGGTGAGGTCAGCAAGGCGCGCAGCCGATCAGGCTTGAGCACCCCATGCACACCATCGCAGGTGAGCACGAAGGTGTCCCCGGTGTGCAGCTCGCCTTGCAGGTAGTCCACGCGCACCGTGAGGTCAAGGCCGACCGCACGCGTGAGCTGGCTGCGGAAGTCGGGGTGATCGAGCGCGTGGTCCTGGGTGAGCAGTTGCAGCTCGCCGTTGCGCAGCAACCAGGCCCGGGTGTCGCCAACGTGGGCGACGGTCCAGGTCTGGCCTTGCAGCGCGAGGGCGGTCAGCGTAGTGAGTGCCGCCCGGCGGTCGTTGCCCGCACCGTTGCGGCGGCGGTTGTGGTCGGCGAGCCAGGCGTTCTGGGCAGCGATGAGACGGTCAAGGACGACCGTGGTTTCCCAGGTGGGCGGTGCGGCGTGGAAGTCCTGCACCAGGCTCATCACCGTGGTCTGCGCGGCTTCGCGACCCAGCCCACCGGCCGAGACGCCATCGGCCACGGCGGCGATCAGTCCCCGCCCCTCCTCGTGTGCATCGGCGCGCACGACGGCCGCGAAATCCTCGTTGTGCTCGCGCAGCCCCGTGGAACTCGTGTACCCAATGTTGACTTCAAAGCTCATTGTTCGCCATCGTGGTAACAAAAGTAGCCATTTAACAGTAATTCCACGAAATCTCAAGGAGTCCGTGATGAAGAAGATGAAACTCGTGATGGTCGGCAACGGCATGGCCGGTGTGCGCACGCTGGAAGAACTGCTGAAGATCGCCCCGGACCACTACGACATCACCGTGTTCGGCGCCGAGCCGCACCCGAACTACAACCGCATCCTGCTCTCGCCCGTGCTGGCCGGCGAGCAGACCATCGACGAGATCATCCTCAACCCGCTGAGCTGGTACGCGGACAACGGCATCACGCTGCACCTGGGCGCCAAGGTCACCGACGTGAACCGCGCCCGCCGCACCGTCACCGCCGTCAACGCGCAGGGCGAGACGATCGAGGCCGAGTACGACCGCCTGCTGATCGCCACCGGCTCGAACCCGTTCATCCTGCCGGTGCCGGGCAAGGATCTGGACGGCGTGATCGCCTACCGCGACATCGCCGACACGAACACCATGATCGAGACGGCCAAGACGCACAAGCACGCCGTAGTCATCGGCGGCGGCCTGCTGGGGCTGGAAGCGGCCAACGGGCTGATGCTGCGCGGGATGCAGGTCACGGTGGTCCACATTTCCGGCTGGCTGATGGAGCGCCAGCTCGACGACGTGGCTGGCAAGCTGCTGCAGAAATCGCTGCAGGACCGCGGCCTGAAGTTCGAGATGGGCGCCCAGACCGCGGCGCTGATCGGCGACCAGGACGAGGGCAAGGGCGGGCGCGTGCTGGCGGTGCAGTTCAAGGACGGCCGCGAGATCCCCGCCGACCTGGTGGTGATGGCCGCCGGCATCCGCCCGAACACGGACCTGGCCAAGAAGATGGGCCTGCTGTGCGACCACGGCGGGCGCGGCGGCATCGTCGTCTCCGACACGCTGCAGACCGTCACCGACGCCCGCATCTACTCGATCGGCGAGTGCGCCAGCCACCGCGGCATCGCGTATGGCCTGGTCGCGCCGCTGTTCGAGCAGGGCAAGGTCTGCGCGACCCACCTCGCCGAGTTCGGCATCGGCCGCTACACCGGCAGCCAGACCAGCACCAAGCTCAAGGTCACCGGCATCGACCTGTTCTCGGCGGGCGATTTCACCGGCGGCGAGGGCTTCGAGGAAATCCTGCTGTCGGACCCGGTGGGCGGCGTCTACAAGAAGCTGGTCATCAAGGACGACAAGCTGGTGGGCGCCTGCCTGTACGGCGACACGGTGGACGGGAGCTGGTACTTCAAGCTGCTGCGCGAGGGGCGCAAGGTCCACGACATCCGCGACCGGCTGATGTTCGGCGAGTCCAACATCGGCGACGTGGGCCATGAAGGGCACAGCAAGGCCGCCGCGATGGCCGACAAGGACGAGGTCTGCGGCTGCAACGGCGTCACCAAGGGCACCATCTGCAAGGCGATCAAGGACAAGGGCTTGTTCACGCTGGATGAGGTGCGCAAGCACACGAAGGCGAGCGCGTCCTGCGGCTCCTGCACCGGGCTGGTCGAGCAGCTCATCATGTTCACGGCCGGCGGCGACTACAGCGCCACGCCGAAGAAGAAGGCGATGTGCGGCTGCACCGACTTCAGCCACCAGGAAGTGCGCGACGCGATCCGCAAGGAGCACCTCGTCAGCCACGCCGGCATCTACCAGCGCCTCGCCTGGAAGACCCCGAACGGCTGCACCTCCTGCCGCCCGGCGCTGAACTACTACCTGCTCAGCACCTGGCCCAAGGAGGCGCAGGACGATCCGCAAAGCCGCTACATCAACGAGCGCAGCCACGCCAACATCCAGAAGAACGGCACCTACTCGGTCATCCCGCGCATGTGGGGCGGCGAGACAACGGCCGCTGACCTGCGCCGCATCGCCGATGTGGCCGACAAGTACGCCATCCCGACCGTCAAGGTCACGGGCGGTCAGCGCATCGACCTGCTGGGCGTGAAGAAGGAAGACCTGCAGGGCGTGTGGGCGGATCTGGGCATGCCGTCGGGCTTCGCTTACGCGAAATCACTGCGCACGGTGAAGACCTGCGTGGGCAGCGAGTGGTGCCGTTTCGGGACGCAGGACTCGACCCAGATGGGCAAGGATCTGGAGCGGGCGCTGTGGGCGATGTACTCGCCGCACAAGGTGAAGCTGGCCGTCTCGGGCTGCCCGCGCAACTGTGCGGAAGCGGGCACCAAGGACGTGGGGATCATCGGCGTGGACTCCGGCTGGGAGCTGTACGTCGGCGGCAACGGCGGCATCAAGACCGAGGTGGCGCAGTTCTTCGTCAAGGTGAAGACGCCGGCCGAGGTGCTGGAGCACGCGGGCGC
>JBEEMX010000267.1:0-5256 GCA_041192465.1 Pseudomonadota bacterium
TCCCAAGGCCGACCCCCCTGATGCGCCCCCAAGGTTCAAGCAACCCCGTTTGGAGAGGTGTCCGGCATGACCATAATCGCGCTGTTCGGCGCAGGCGGCAAGATGGGCGTGCGCCTGTCGCGCAATCTCAAGGGTTCGGACTTCGAGGTCCGCCATGTGGAGCCGAGTGCGGTCGGCCAGCAGCGGCTGAAGGACGAATGCGGCTTCGACTGCCTGCCGGTCTCGGCGGCGCTGGACGGCGCGGACGTGGTGATCCTGGCGGTACCGGACACCCTGATCGGCCGGCTCGCCGCCGAGATCGCCCCGCAGCTCGTCCCCGGCACGATGGTGATGACACTCGACGCCGCCGCCCCCTTCGCCGGCCACCTGCCCGCCCGCCCGGACCTGGTGTACTTCGTCGCCCACCCCTGCCACCCGACGATCTTCAGCCCCGAGGTCCACACCCCCGGCGCGCCCGACTACTTCGGCGGCGCGACCGCCCCCCAGTCCATCGTCAGCGCGCTGATGCAAGGCCCGGAGTCTGCGTTCGACCTCGGTGAAGCCATCGCCAAGGCCATCTACCAGCCGATCCTGCGCTCCTACCGCGTGACGGTGGAACAGATGGCGCTGCTGGAGCCCGGCCTGTCGGAGACGGTGTGCGCCACGCTGCTTGACGTGATGCGCGAGGCGATGGACGAGGTGGTCGCCCGCGGCGTGCCAGCCGACTGCGCACGCGATTTCCTGCTCGGCCACATGACCATCCTGTCGGCGGTGATCTTCAAGCAGATCCCGGGGCAGTTCTCCGACGCCTGCAACAAGGCCATCACCTTCGGCAAGCCGCGCCTGATGCGCGACGACTGGAAACAGGTGTTCACGCACGACGAGATCGCCGACAGCATCCGCCGCATCACCTGACGACACCCGCTGACGACGCTCTCTGACGACACGACCCACACCACCAACACCACCAACCGGGCGCCCACGCCGGACTTCCTCTGGAGACAAGCCATGACCCGTTCCTCGACCCTCCGCTCGGCCGCGCTGGCCGCCCTGGCCGCCGCCGCGATGGCCCCGACCGCCGCCACCGCCGACACCGTGCTGAAGATCGGCTACTCGGTGCCCAAGGACTCGCACTACGGCGTCGGCGCCACGGTGTTCTGCGACGAGATCGCCAAGGGCACCTCGAACCGCTACACCTGCCAGCACTTCCCCAGCTCGGCCCTCGGCGGCGAGCGCGAGATGATCGAGGCGGTGCAGCTCGGCACGCAGGATCTGGTCAACACCTCCACCGGCCCGCTCGGCAACTTCGTCCCCGAGACCCGTATCGTGGACATTCCCTTCCTGTTCCGCGACTACGACCACGCCCGCAAGGTGATGGACGGCCCGATCGGCCAGGACATCCTGAAGAAGATGCCCGCCAAGGGGCTGATCGGGCTGGCCTGGACCGAAAACGGCTTCCGCCACATGACCAACAGCAAGCGCCCGATCATGGCCGCCAGCGACGCCGCCGGCCTGAAGATGCGCACGATGGAGAACAAGGTCCACATGGAGGGCTACCGCACCTTCGGCATCCTGCCCACGCCGATGGCCTTCCCCGAGCTGTTCACCGCGCTGCAGCAGGGCACGGTCGATGGCCAGGAGAACCCGATCCCCGTGATCCTGTCGGCCAAGTTCGCGCAGGTGCAGAAACACCTCTCGCTCACCGGCCACGTCTATTCGCCCGCCGTGCTGCTGCTGACGCCCAAGGTCTGGGAGGCGCTGTCGGCCGCCGACAAGAAGGTCTTCACCGACGCCGCCGCCAAGGCCGCCACCGCGCAGCGCAAGCGCGTGAATGACGACGAGGCGACCGGCATCGCGCAACTGAAGAAGGACGGGATGCAGGTGGTCGAGCAGGTGGACGGCGCCAGCTTCCGCAAGGCGGTCGGCCCGGCCTACGCGAACTTCGCCAAGGAGTTCGGCGCGGACAAGATCGCCGCCATCCAGGCCGTGAAGTAAGCCAAGCAGGACACCCCCATGCGCGACACCCTGCTTGCTCTCGACCGCCGGGTCACCGGCCTGACGTGGACCCTGGCCTGTGCGCTGCTGGCGGTCATCAGCGCGCTCGGGCTGTGGCAGGTGCTGACGCGCTTCGTCCTGTCGCAGCCGTCGGTGTGGACCGAGGAGGTCATGCGCCGGCTGCTGATCTGGATGGTGATGCTCGGCACGGTGGTGGCGTTCCGGCGGGGCGCGCTGGTGTCGGTGGACCTGATGCTGCGCACGGCCACCGGGATGTGGCACCAGGTGGTGCGCTGGACCATCACGCTGACGGCGCTGGCCTACCTGTCGGTGCTGACGTGGTTCGGCATCAACCTGGTCGAGCGGGTGCGCTTCCAGACCTTCGCCAGCCTGGAGCTGAGCATGGGCTGGGCCTACGCCGCGCTGCCGGTGGGTGCCGCGCTGGCGATGCTGGCCGTGATCGCCAACCACCTCGACCCGCTCAACGAAGAGCTGGACAACGCGCAATGAGCGCCCGATGAGCCTCCACCACCGGCCAACACCATGTCCCTGACCCTGCTCATCACGATGCTGCTGGCGTTTGCCTTCAGCATCTCCATCGCGGTGTCCATCGGCGGCTCGGCCGTGCTGGGCATCGCGCTGTTCGAACCGGCGCGGCTGATCCTCGTGCCCAAGGAGATGTTCACCGCCATCGACAAGTTCCCGCTGGCGGCCATCCCCTTCTTCATCCTCGCCGGCAACCTGATGGAGACCGGCGGCATCTCGCGCCGGCTGGTGGACTTCGCCAAGAGCCTGGTCGGCGGCGTGCAGGGCGGCTTGCCGATGACCTGCGTGCTGACCTGCATGATCTTCGCGGCGGTGTCCGGCTCGTCGGTGGCGACGACGTTCGCGATCGGCGCCATCCTGATCCCCGCGCTGATCAAGCACGGCTACCCCACCGCCTACGCCGCCGCGCTGCAGGCCACCGCCGCCGAGCTGGGCGTGATCATCCCGCCGTCGATCCCGATGATCCTGTTCGGCGTGTCGGCCGAGGTGTCGATCGGCGAGCTGTTCATCGCCGGCTTCGGGCCGGGGCTGCTGATCGGCGGGGCGCTGATGCTGTTCGTGCATCTGTACTGCCGCTACAAGGGCTGGGGCCTGCAGGATGGCGACGGGCGGTTGAGCGTCGGCACCGCCACGGTGAAGGCCAGCTTCGCGCTGCTGATGCCGGTGATCATCCTCGGCGGCATCTACGGCGGCGTGTTCACCCCGACCGAGGCGGCGGTCGTCGCGGTGTTCTACGCGCTGCTGGTCGGCATGTTCCTGCACCGCGAGCTGAGCTGGGCCGACCTGGGACCGGTGCTGAAGAAGAGCGTCATCAGCAGCGCGGTGATCATGTTCATCATCGCCAACGCCGGGCTGTTCGCGTTCATGATCACCCGCGCCGGCGTGCCGGACGCGATCGGGGCGTGGCTCAGCTCGGTGCTCCAGAGCCCGGGCTGGTTCCTGCTGGGCGTGAACGCGGCGCTGTTCATCATCGGCATGTTCATCGAGACCAGCGCGGCCATCATCGTGCTGGCGCCGATCCTGGTACCGGTGGCGCGCCACTTCGGCATCGACCCGGTGCATTTCGGCACCATCATGGTCGTCAACCTCGCGCTCGGCATGATCACGCCGCCGTTCGGCGTCAACCTGTTCGCCGCCTGCACGGTGGCGAAGATCTCGCTGGACCAGATCGTGCGGCACCTGCTGCCCTTCGTCGGCGTGATCCTGGCGTGCCTGATGGTGATCACCTACGTGCCGCAGATCAGCCTGGCGCTGCGGGATCTGGTCTATGCCCCGGCAGTGGTCGCGCCGAGCGTGGCGCCTGCACCGGCCATCGGGCCGCAGTGAGGCATTGGGTTCAGGATGGACGACCAGCTCAACCTCATCGCCGGTGAACACCGCGAAGCCGCGAGCGGCCTGACGCTGCTGGTGATCGACCCGGCGGACGGCCAGCCCTTCACCACCTTGCCACGCAGCGACGCCCGCGACGTGGACGCCGCCGTGCGCGCCGCCTGGGCCGCGTTCCATGGCGACTGGGGCCGCTGCACCGCGACCGAACGCGGGCGGGTGCTGACACGGCTGGCGGCGCTGATCACCGCGCACCACGCCGAACTCGCCGCGCTCGAATGCCGCGACACCGGCAAGCCGATCGGGCAGGCGCGGGGTGACATCACCGCCTGCGCCCGCTACTTCGAGTTCTACGGCGGCGCGGCCGACAAGCTGCACGGCGAGACGATCCCCTACGCCGCCGGCAGCACGGTGCTGGCCGTGCGCGTGCCCTTCGGCGTCACCGGCCACATCATTCCGTGGAACTACCCGGCGCAGATCTTCGGCCGCTCGGTGGCGGCGGCGCTGGCGGCCGGCAACGCCTGCGTGGTCAAGCCGGCCGAGGATGCGTGTCTCACGCCGCTGCGCATCGCCGCGCTGGCGCTGGAGGCGGGGTTGCCGGCCGGGGCGTTGAACATGGTCTGCGGGTTGGGGGTGGAGGCGGGCGCCGCGTTGTCCGCGCATCCCGACCTCCGCCACATTTCCTTCACCGGCTCGCCCGCGACTGGCACGGCCGTGACGCAGGCAGCAGCGGTGAACCACGTTCCGGTGACGCTGGAACTGGGCGGCAAGTCGCCGCAAGTGCTGTTCGCCGACGCGGACCTGGACGCCGCGCTGCCGATCGTCGTCAACGCCATCGTGCAGAACGCCGGCCAGACCTGCGCGGCCGGGAGCCGGGTGCTGGTCGAGCGGGCGATCCACGCCGAGGTGATGGCGCGGCTGGCCGAACGCTTCGCCGCGCTCACCACCGGCCCCGGCCACGCCGACCCGGACTGCGGCCCGCTGATCAACGCCCGCCAGCATGCACGGGTGCTGGCGATACTGGACGCCGCCGAACAAACAGGCGCCCGCGTGGTGGCGCGTGGCCAGTTGCGGGACGATGCGCCGGCCGGTGGCTTCTGGTGCCCGCCGCTGCTGCTGGACGGCGTGGCGCCCGATCACGCGATCGCGCAGCAGGAGGTGTTCGGCCCGGTGCTGGTCGCGCTGCCTTTCGACGGCGAGGCCGAGGCCGCGGCGATCGCCAACGCCACCCCCTATGGCCTGACCGCCGCCGTGTGGACCCGCGATGGCTCGCGGGCGCTGCGCATGGCCCACCGCATCGAGGCCGGGCAGGTCTTCATCAACAACTACGGCGCGGGCGGTGGCATCGAGCTGCCGTTCGGCGGCATGAAACATTCGGGCCACGGCCGCGAAAAAGCCTTCGAGGGGCTG
>JBEEMX010000268.1:0-5253 GCA_041192465.1 Pseudomonadota bacterium
GTCGGTCGAAACCGTGGCGCTGGCGTCGATGTACGTGGCGTCGGATGCGAACGCCGCGCCGTCAGTTCTCGCTGGGCAATAACCGTGTCACGGCGGCACTGGCGAGTTCGCTGATGCGGACCAGCAGGTCGGTCCCCATCTCCGGTGTGTAGCGGGTCGGGTCCGGCGAGCCGAACACCAGCATCCCGAACGCCGGCCCCGTGTAGTGGCGCCGCAGCGGCAGCAGCGCCAGCGACGCCACCGCCGACGGATGGCCTAGCCAGCGCACCGCCTCGAAGGTGGTGTTGGCGCCGCAATACGGTGTGCGCAGGCTGGACGCAAACCGCCGCATCTCCGGCCCGACGCCCCGCGCCACTGGCTCGTTCGCAAAGGCCGGCGCCACGTCCCACAGCCGCAGCGCGACTTGCGGAATCCGGAACTGCTCCTGCAGATCGACCACCAGCATGTCAGGCAGGTCGCGCGGCTCGGCGACCAGCATCAGCGCGCACACCCACTGGTGTAGCCGATCGGCCAGCGCGGCGTTGTCCTGGCCGTGGCGGATCATCTCCATCAACCGGCGCTCCATGCCACGGATGCGCTCGCGCAGCATCTCCATCTGGCGCTGCTGCAGCGACACCGCCCGCGGGCCGTGCGGATTGGCCAGCTCGACGTGCGCCAGCAATTCGGCGTGGCGCTCGAAAAAGCCCGGCGTGCGCGCCAGATAACTGGCGATGTCGATTTCGGAAAGGCCCTGCTGCGTGCTCATGGGCAGCAGGGTAGCGCAGGGGTTTCGGGCGATGCCGCGGAAAAGCCGGTCAGCAACCCGCCTTCATCACCCGAATCCAGCGATCCGGAAAACTCAATCCGGGAACACCACGGTGCCCTCGAACACCGTCACCGCCGGCCCGGTCATGCGCACGCTGTGGCCCACACCGTCCCACGCGATGGTCAGCCGCCCGCCGCGGGTCTCGACCTCGACCACCGCGTCCAGCCAGCCCAGCCGGATGCCGGCAATCACCGCCGCACAGGCCCCGGTCCCGCAGGCCAGTGTCTCGCCCGCGCCGCGTTCATACACGCGCAGCCGGACATGGCCACGATCGACGATCTGCAGGAACCCGGCGTTGACCTTGCGCGGGAAGCTGGTGTGCGCCTCGACCCATGGGCCGACGGTGGCCACCGGCGCGGTGTCCACATCCTCGACCCGCTGCACGGCGTGCGGGTTGCCCATCGAGACGGCGGCGACCTCGACCACCTGCAAGGGGTCAGCGGGGTTCGCCAGTGGCCAGAGTTCGAAGCCGTTGAGCAGGCGCGGGGCCAGACCGCGCGGGTCGAAGGGGATCTGGGCCACGCCGAAGATCGGCTGGTTCATGTCCACGGTGACGCGCCCGTCCGGTGTCATCTCCAGCACGATGCGGTTGTTCATCGTCTCGACGCGCACCGTGTCGCGCTCAGTCAGCCCGTGGTCGCGCACGTAGCGCAGGAAGCAGCGTGCCCCGTTGCCGCAGTGCTCGACCTCCTCGCCGGTCGCGCCGTTGAAGATCCGGTAGCGGAAATCGGCGTCGCTGGCGCGGGCCGGCTCGACCACGAGGATCTGGTCCGCGCCGATGCCGAAGCGCCGGTCGCCGAGGAAGCGCAGATCGGCCTCGCTCAGGTCGAGCGGCGCGCGGGTGGCGTCCAGCACGACGAAGTCGTTGCCGAGGCCGTGCATCTTGGTGAAGGGGAGTGGCGGGCGGGGGGTCATGGGGGAATTATCGCGGGGACGGGTCATCGGGATGTGCCGTCCTTCAGCAGCAACGCCTCCGTGTACCGCAGGAACTCCCCCAGATGCCGCGTGATCACCGCCACCGTGATCGGCAGTTGCAGTGCCTGGTAGTCATGCACCGCGATGTTGCGGAAACCGACCATCCGCTTGAGATCGGCCGCCAGATCAGCCTCGATCCAGCCAGCGCGGGCGAGCAGCTCGAACACGTCCCGCGAACTCTGCGGCACGCCCAGCCGCTCGCGCCGGATGAGGTGCTGGCCCATGTCGAGCGCGGCTTCGCAGGCGCGCTGGACATTCAGGATCGCCGCATCCTGACGGGTGTAGTCGGTGGCGAAGGTCGCCGGGTCGCGGTGGTATTCCTCCTGCGCACGGGCCACGCAGCGTTCGATCGTCGCGGCCTTGTTGACCAGGATGTCATCGGGCATGGATGCGTCCTTCTCGGGCGATGTCGGCCATCAGCGGCGCACGGGCGCTGTCCAGGTCGGTCTTGTGGCTGAGCATGGACGCCTCCCACATGCCCGCCTGGCGGTCGCGGGTCCACCAGCGTTGCCCGTGGGCCAGCACCTGGTACTGCAGGACGGTCGAGGCCGCACGCAGATCGACCAGATCCACCGGGCATCCCGCCACGTCGCTCAACTCGCCGGCCAGCTCCCACAGCAGGACCGGATCGGCGTGGCCCGGCAGGAGCACGGCCAGATCCAGGTCGCTGTCAGGGCCGGCCGTTCCGTGGACCTGGCTGCCGAAGGCGTAGAGCGCCATCAGCGTGGGCAGCGCCTGCCGCAGCCGATCGACCAGTGCTTCGGAGGGAATGGACAGGGGCGTCGTCATGGTGCGGACGATGGCACGCTGGCGCGGATTGTCAATACAACCCCGCCTCCCCCGCCGGCCGCGTCTTGAACCGCTTGTGGACCCACAGGTACTGCTCCGGCAGCTTGCGCACCTCCTCCTCGATCCAGCGGTTGATGCGCGCCGTGTCGGCCTCGGCATCCGCGGTCGGGAAGTCGGGCCACGGATCGAGCACGCGCAGGCGCCAGCCCGCACCACCCGGCAGCATCTCGCCCACCACCGGCTGCACCACCATGTTCAGCAGATGCGCCATCCGCGACGGCGCCAGCAGCGTTGCCGCCGGCACCCCGAAGAACGGCACGAACGCCGCATCCCTGGGACCGAAATCCATGTCCGGCAGGTTGAAGAACGCATCCCCACGCTTGATTGCCCGCATCAGCGCCCGCGCTCCTTCCTGTCTCGCATAGACCTCGACCCCGCCGAAGCGCAGCCGACCGCGCCGCACGGCCGCGTCGAAGACGGGGTTGCTCTGCGCTTGGTAGATCGAGCCGGCGTGGCGTGTCTGGTTGAGCAGCAGACCGATGCCGACCGCGTCCAGCGCGAGGAAGTGCGGCACCAGCCACATCACCGGGCGGTCGCTGCGCTCGGCGAGTGTCACATCGCCTTCGACGTGGATCAGCCGGTTCAGCCGCTCCCGCGAGGCGTACCAGAGCACACCGCGCTCCAGGAAGCTACGGCCCAGCCAGCCGAAGTGGGCGCGGGCGATGGCTTTGCGCTCGGCCACCGGCTTCTCGGGCAGGCACAGTTCGAGGTTGCGCAGCGCGATGCGCCGGCGCGATTTGCCGAGCGTCCACAGCAGCGCGCCCAGCCCCAGGCCAAGCCGGTGCTGCACGCCCATCGGCAGCCAGTGCAGCAGCCACAGCAGACTCAGCACCGCATGGGCGCCAGCGCGGGAGAGGAACGATTTCATGCGGGATCGGAGGGCGTCGGTGCAGGGGTGTCGATCGGTCGAGGCGCCTTGTAGCGGTGGTAGCCCCAGAGATATTGGCCGGGATTCTGGCGGATCAGTGTCTCCATCGCGCGATTGACCACGCCCGCGCCGAGCGCGGTCAGCCGGTCGGTGTCCGTCTCGGCATGCGGGTCGGGCAGCAGCTCGGCGGGCGGCTGCACGCGGATCACGTAGCCCTGCCCACCCGGCAGCCGCTCGCAGGCCAGCAGCAGCCACGCCGCGCCGGTCTGCTGCACCAGCCGCGCCGCCAGCGTCATCGTGTACGCCTCGCGCCCGAAAAACGGCGCCCACACCCCCAACCCCTCGGGCGGCACCTGGTCTGGCAACAGGCCGATCGTGCCGCCCTTGCGCAGGGCGCGGATCATCTGGCGCACGCCAGCGAGCGTCGCTGGCGCCGTCTCCAGCCCCGACCGGTTGCGCGACTGCGCGACCAGATCGCGCAGCCAGGCCTTGCGCGCCGGACGGTAGAGCGCGGTCATCGGTTGCTGCGCGCCGAAGCGTTCGGCATACGCCTGCCCGATGATCTCGAAGGAGCCGATGTGCGGGGTGAGCAACACCAGCCCGCGGCCCGCGGCGAGCGCCGTCTCCAGATGCTCGGCGCCCTCCCAGCGCACGAGGTCGCCCAGTTGCTCGTTCGGGCCGCGGCTCCACAGCCAGGGCAGCTCCGCCACCATGCGGCCGGCAGAGGCGACCGCTGGTCGCACCGCAGGCCAGGGCAGCCCGGCCTGCGCCACGTTGGCGCGCAGGCGGCGCCGATAGGTCGGCGAGCCGAGATAGGCCAGCCAGCCGAGAACTGCACCACAGAACTGCAAATGCGACAGCGGCCGCTGCGAGGCCAGCCTGAACAGCGTCGAGATCAGAGACATAGAATCGGGCGGTTCGCCGAGTTAAGGAACAACTTGCGGGGCGACGGGCCTGGGGAGACACCGGGAACGCTTATTCAGTCAGGCTGAATCTGGAAAATTCCGCTAAAGCGTTCGCCGCAGGCTCCCGAACAGCAACGGCGACACGCCCCCATCAGCTTGTCCGACTTCAGGAGTTTATAAGTGGCGAACGATTTCCTCTTCACATCCGAATCCGTCTCGGAAGGACACCCCGACAAGGTGGCCGACCAGATCTCCGACGCGATCCTCGACGCGATCTTCGAACAGGATCCGCGCAGCCGGGTCGCCGCCGAGACGCTGTGCAACACCGGACTCGTCGTGCTGGCCGGCGAGATCACCACGAACGCGCATGTGGACTACATCCAGGTGGCCCGCGACACCATCAAGCGCATCGGCTACGACAACACCGAGTACGGCATCGACTACAAGGGCTGCGCGGTGCTGGTGGCCTACGACAAGCAGTCGAACGACATCGCGCAAGGGGTGGACCACGCCTGCGACGACCACCTGAACACCGGTGCCGGTGACCAGGGCCTGATGTTCGGCTACGCCTGCGACGAGACGCCGGAGCTGATGCCCGCGCCGATCTACTACGCGCACCGCCTTGTCGAGCGCCAGGCCCAGTTGCGCAAGGACGGCCGCATGCCCTTCCTGCGTCCGGACGCCAAGAGCCAGGTGACGATGCGCTACGTGGACGGCAAGCCGCACTCGATCGACACCGTCGTGCTCTCCACGCAGCACGACCCGGACCAGAGCGCGACACAGACGACGATGAAGGCGTCGTTCATCGAGGCGATCCGCGAGGAGCTGATCAAGCCGGTGCTGCCGAAGGA
>JBEEMX010000269.1:0-5228 GCA_041192465.1 Pseudomonadota bacterium
AGAAGAAAAATTCAAAGAAACGCTCGATCGCGGCCTCAAACTTCTCGAAGAAGAAAAAACCAAACTCGCGAATGGCGCAGCCCTCCCCGGTTGTCGCCTCTCCCTGGCTGCAGCCTAGCAAAATCCCACCCCGGCGCGACAGCTACGTCAATGAAATCGGCGCGGGTCCACGCACGGTGACCCACCGGCTGCCGCTGGACACCACACTGATGTGGAGCAACCCCGGCAACCTCGGCGGACTGGCACCGGTGCCGCTGGTCGCCCACCTCCACGGCGGTGACCAGCCACCCCAAAGCGATGGCCTGCCCGACGCCTGGGGCACCGCCGACCGCAACCTCGACGGCCGCCCCGACTACGCCGGGCGCCTCTGGAGCACCGCCTACACCTACCTGCACCCGCAGGAAGCCGGCCACCTCTGGTACCACGACCACGCACTCGGGATGACCCGGCTGAACGTGTTCATGGGGCTGATCGGCCATTACTTCATCCGCGATGCCAACGAGGACCGGCTGGTGCAGCTCTACCGGCTCCCGGCCAAGCCCTACGAGGTGCCGCTGGCCATCCAGGACCGGATGTTCGACGGCACGGGCCGGCTGTTCTACCCCTCGACCGACCCGCTCAACCCGAGCGCGCCGCAGACCACCCATCTGCCCGAGTTCTTCGGTGATTTCATCCTCGTCAACGGCGTGCCCTGGCCGCAGCACGCAGTCGAGCCGCGCGCCTACCGGCTACGGGTACTCAATGGGTCGGACTCGCGGTTTTACGACCTGCAATTCCGGCAGGGCGACGGCAACACGCTGCCCTTTCACCAAGTCGGCACCGAGCTGGGGATGGTGAATGCGCCCGTACACCTGACGCACCTCGTGCTCGCACCGGGCGAGCGGGCAGACCTGGTCCTCTCGTTCAAGGGCCTGGCCGGGCAGCGGGTCACGCTGGTGAACACTGCGCCGACGCCCTTTCCCTTTGGCATGCCGGTCGATCCGTCCTCGGCGGGGCTGGTCATGGCGTTTCCGGTCAGCGTGCCGCTGAACCCCGAGCGTCCCGACACCACCCTGCCCGCCAGCCTGCGGCCAGTGCATGGGCCGCTGCCCGCAGTGAACCCGGCGGGTACGCGGGTGCGCAAGCTCTTGCTGCTCGAAGGGCTCGATGCGTACAACCGCCTGCAGACCCTGCTGGGTACCGTCAACCCCGCCGCCGGCAACCCCGCCAGTCCCGCCCACGGCACCTTCTTCTACTCCGATCCGGTCACCGAGCGCATCGCGCTGGGCAGCGCCGAAGTCTGGGAGCTGCACAACACCACCGTGGACGCCCACCCGATTCACCTGCACCAGACTGCATTCCGCGTGCTGAACCGCCAGGCGTTTGACGGGGTGGTCGTGCCCAAGCCCATGGGCGCAGGCGGCAGCACGCTGGGTGGTTGGCTGACCGGCATCACCACGCTCGGCCCGCCACGCCCCGCCGAGCCGCACGAGCTTGGGCGCAAGGACACGGTCGTCGCCTACCCGGGCGAGATCACGCGCATCCTGGTGCGCTTCGACCGGCCGGGCGAGTACGTCTGGCATTGCCACATCCTGTCGCACGAGGACCACGAGATGATGCGGCGCTTTGTCGTCGCCTGACCGGAGATGCGCTCGCACCGTCCCTGGAGCGTCGCCGCAGCGGTGTGGCTGGCACTCGGTGTTTCGCTGGCCCGGGTTCAGGCTCAGACCCCGCCACGCGCTGCCACACCGGCTGCCGCGGCACTGCCCAGAATGGACGATGTGTGCCTGACGCCCGTGTCCGTCCCCGCCACCGCCGTGCGCAGCCTGCTGGCGGTGCGGCTGCCGGTGGTGCGGCTGCGGGCGCACAGCGGTCCGGCCATCGACTTCGCCAGCAGCCTCGACGAGCAACGTCCAGCGTTGCTCAACTTCATCTTCACCAGTTGCACCACCGTGTGCCCGCCCCTGTCCCAGACCTTCGCCGCGGTGCAGGAGCGGCTCGGCGCGCGCCGGGAGCTGCTGCAGATGGTCTCCGTGTCGATCGACCCGGAGCACGACACCCCTGGCCGACTGCGCGACTACGCGGCCCGTTTCGGCGCTGGCAGCCAATGGCGCTTCTTCACGGGCAGCGCCGAAGGGGTGGATGCGGTGCAGCGCGCCTTCAACGTCTACCGACCCGACAAGATGGGCCACACCCCAGTGACCTTCGTGCGCCCCAAGGGCAGCCGGCAGTGGGTGCGGCTGGACGGCTATGCCACGCCCGATGAGCTGATCCACGCTGCATTCACGCCACTGCCACCGTCATTGCCATGACGTGGCGGTACACGCAGTCCTGCCTGTTGTCCGGCGCCCTGGTCTGCATGCCTCCGGTTCGGGCGCAGGAGCCCCTTGGGCAAGACAGTGCGCACATCACACTGGGCGCCCAGCTCTACCGCGAGGGGCTGCGCGCCGACCGCAGCCCGCTGCGCGCCGAGCGTGACAGCGGTGTGTCGGTGCGGGGCCAAGAGGCGGCGTGCCTGTCCTGTCACCGCTCCAGCGGCATGGGCGGCGCGGAGGGCAGCATGGCCGTGCCCCCGATCGTCGGCAGCGTGCTCTTCGCACCCGGTCATCCGACACGTCCACGCACGGAGCGGATCTTCTCGCGTTTGACCCGGCAGGCACCGGCCAGCGAGTCACGCCCGGCCTACACGCTGGACACGCTGCAGCGCGCGCTGAACGCGGGCATCGGCGCCAACGGGCAAGCGATGGATCCGCTGATGCCACGCTACCGGCTCACCGAAATCGAGGTCCAGGCACTGGCCGCCTACACCACGACCCTGCGGGTGGGCGCCGCACCCGGCCTGGTGGGTCGCACCCTGCACCTCGCCACCGTCGAAACCACCGAAGCATCCCCCGCCGTGCGCGAAGCCGGCCCGGCGCTGCTGGCGCACTGCCTGAGCGAACGCAGCCCCCGGCCAAGCGGCAACGCAGAGAACCCGCCCAGCTGGGAATTGCACCGCTGGACCCTCAGTGCCAACCCACGGCACTGGCCAGACGAACTCGCGGCGCTGCAACGCCAGCAGCCCGTGTTCGCCCTGGTCTCCGGCACCACGGGCGCTGCAGGCCGTGGACCTTGGCAGGCCATCCAGCAGCATTGCGAGCGCGAGGCCATGCCCTGCGTGCTACCGAACACCGCGGCAGTCGATGACCTCCAGCCCTCCGACTGGACCTTCCACTTCTCGCGTGGTGCCAGTCTGGAGGCCGCCGCGATGGCCGAAACCTTGACCGAGCACGCCCCGGTGGACGGCTGGCGCACGGTCCACCTGGTCGTCGATCCACACAGCGAGGCCGCCCGCATCGGCGCCCGACGACTCACCGAGCGCCTGCGCAGCGGGGTGGGCCGCAACACCACAGTCCCCGTACACCCACCCGACGCCAACGACACGCCCGTCTGGTTGGCCGGTCTGGGTGCGCGCGATGCCCTGGTGCTGTGGTTGCCCGCCGCGGCACTGCGCGCCTGGACAAGCGGCCATGCTGTCCCGCCAGGGCTGGCACGGATGCTGGTGTCGGGTGAGCTGGCCGAGCTGGATGGACTGGCGCTGGCGCCGCACTGGCGGGCGCTGGCGCAGATCACCTGGCCCTACGATTCCGCCGAGCGGCACCTGCCGCGCATCGCGCAAAACATGGGGAAATGGCTCGACACGCAGCGGCTGCCACAGGCTGGCAGCGCGGATTTGCTGCGCCTGCAGGGGCACACTTACTCGGCCTGCGAGGTGGCGGCCAACGCCTTGCGCCGCATGGGATCGCGGGTGAGCCGCGCCTACCTGGTCGAGCTGCTAGAAGGTGCCGAAGAGGCCGCCACCGCCACCGCCTACCCCCGGTTCACGCTCGGCCCCGGCCGCCGCCAGGGCTCACAGGGAAGCTGGCTGCTCCGGTTCAGCGATCCCCCATTGGCGCGGCTGCAGCCGGTGGGGGACTGGTTCGTGCCGGAGTGACCCCGGCGGCCAGCGTCATCTGCGCAGCCAGCCCGCCGTGCGCGCCGCGGCTAAGGTGCAGACGGCCCCCATGCGCGCGGGCGATCAGATCCGCCAGGATCAGGCCCAGCCCGGGGAAAGCGGCATGGTCCTCGCGGTCGAGCGCCGATTGCAGCACTTGCAGCCGGTCCGTCTCCAGACCGGGACCATCGTCGCTCAGGTACACGCAGGTGCTGTTCACCTCGACCGTCACACGGCGGGCACCGTGGCGCAGCGCGTTGTCGAACAAGTTGGCCAATGCCGCGGCCAGCAGATCGGGGTCGGCGTTCAGGCACCGAGACGGATCGGTATCGACTACCTGCACCTCCAGCCCCGCAACCGGCATCCGCGCCAGCATCGCGGCCACATCGACCGGCTGCCGGTGCAGCTCCGCCCCGCTGCGGAACAGCGTCAACAGCGCGCTCACCACCCGCGCGAAGCGGCCCGCCGCATCGCGCACCCGTTGCAGGCGCGGCTGCTGCCCCGGCGCGCATTCGCGCAGCGCCACCGCCAGTTGTGCGTCCATGCCGGCCAGCGGCGTGCGCAGCGCATGGGCGGCGTGGGCGGTGAATGCCCGCTCGTTGCGCACCCGCACGGCAAGACGGGCACCCAGGTCGTCGATCGCGTCCCGGATCGGACGCAGTTCCTCGCGGGTCACCGGCGGCAGGGGCTGGATCGGGTCCATCGGATCGTGTGCCTGCACATCGGCCACCAGCCGTTCGATCTGCGCCAGCTCGGAGCGCATGCGCCGCAGCAGCCCGATGACACACACCGCCCAGACCGCCAGCGACGCCAGCATCGTGCTGATGGCAGCGTCCTGCAGAGCCTCGGAGCGTTCATCCAGCGAGTGCGCGACGTAGAGGATCTGGCCCTGTCCCCCGACCTCCACACCGAGCACCCGCCAGCCGGATGCAGCGTCCGACAGGCCGGTCCGGGCCTGCGGAACGAACGGCTCCGGTGGCGCAAGGGGCGAGTGCAGCAGCACCTCGCGTTCCGGCCCGACCAGTTGCCAGGCGAAGCGCCCACGCACATAGCCGGCAGCCGGGTTGATCGTCAGGCCACCCGGAGGATGGCTGCGTGCCACCGTGTCCGTGGGCAGCGGGGCCTGCACGATGCCGGACAGTGCCTCGGCCGAGGCCCGCAGCGTGTCGTCCAGCAGCTCGTTGATCTCGTGGCGGATGGTCAGCATCACCACCAATGGCGCGACCAGCCCCCAGACCACCGAGGTCCAGAGCAGGGCCTCCAGCATCCGGCGGCG
>JBEEMX010000270.1:0-5211 GCA_041192465.1 Pseudomonadota bacterium
AGGTCACCATCGTTCTTCAGCAGCACCGCGCCTTCCGCGCCGAGTCGGCGGATCAGGTCGCGGCGCTCGGGCGAGTCCTCGGAACGCTCGTTCGGGATGCCCGGCGACGCGAAGCCACCGACGCGCTCGACCAGTTGCAGCACCCGCCCGGCGCACGCCCGCACATCGTCGGCCGACACCCGACCGTCATGCACCGCCTGCACCAGCGCCTCGCCCCGGTGGCGGGTCGTGCCGGGCATCTCCAGGTCCATGCCAGCGGTGGCGGATTTGTGCGTGTCGTGCTCGGCGAACCAGTCCGACATCACCAGCCCGTCGAAGCCCCACTGGCCGCGCAGGATGTCGCGCACCAGCGGCGCGTTGTCGCCCGCGAAGTCGCCGTTGATGCGGTTGTACGAGGTCATCACGGCCAGCACGTTCGCTTCCTTGACGGCTTTCTCGAACGGCACCAGGTACAGCTCGCGCATCGTCCGCTCATCGACCACGGAGTCGATCGACATGCGCTCCACCTCGCTGTCGTTGCAGACGAAGTGCTTGATGGTGGCGGCCACGCCGTGGTCCTGCAGCCCGCGGATGTAGCCGCAGGCGATCTCGCCGGTGAGAAACGGGTCTTCCGAGTAGCACTCGAAGTTGCGGCCGTTGAGCGTCGAGCGGTGCAGGTTGACGGTCGGGGCGAGCAGCACGGTGGCGCCCTTGAGCTTGGCCTCGTCCGCCAGCGCATGGCCGGCTTCGGCGATCAGCGCGGGATCCCAGGTCGCGCCGAGCGCGATGGCGGCGGGAAAACACGCGGTCTGCGGGCCGCCGTTGAAGATGCCGCCACGGGCGCCGTTCGGGCCGTCGGTCACCTTGATGGCCGGGATGCCCAGACGCGGGATGGCGACCGTACACCAGAAGTCGGCGCCGGTGAGCAGGCTGACTTGCTCTTCCAGCGTCAGGGCGTCGAGCAGGGCGGGGATGTTGGGGGTGGTCATGGGGAACGTCCGAATCAGGAAAGATCAGCGGGAAGGCGGGTCCACGCGCCGTCGCGCGACGCGCTGGCGAGGACCGTTTCCACGAAGGCGAGGCTGCGCACGCCGTCGTCCACGCCGGGCACGCTGGCCGGGCGGGCGAGGTCGCGCAGGTCGCTGGCGAAGTCGCGGTAAAGCTGGGCGAAGGCTTCGAGATAACCCTCGGGGTGGCCGCCCGGTGTGCGGGTCGCGGCAGCGGCGACGGCCGGCAGCGACGCCATGCCGCGGGTCAGGCGCTGTGCGGGCTGGCCAGCGGGGTGCCACATCAGCTCGTTCGGCTGCTCCTGGTCCCAGTGCAGCGCGGCCTTCGTGCCGTAAACGCGCAGGCGCAAGTGGTTCTCCTCGCCCGTCGCCACCTGGCTGGCCCAGAGCATCCCGCGGGCGCCGCGGGCGTAGCGCAGTTGCACTTGCACATGGTCATCGACGCGCCGGCCGGGGACGAAGGTGGTCAGCTCGGCGCTGAGCTGCTGCGGCGACTGGCCGGTGACGAACTCGGCGAGCTGCGCCGCGTGCGTGCCCACGTCGCCGAGACAACCGGCAGGACCGGCCTGCGCGGGGTCGGTGCGCCACGCGGCCTGTTTCTGGCCGGAGTCTTCGAGCGGCTGGGCGAGCCAGTCCTGCGCATATTCGACCTGCACGATCCGCACATCGCCCAGCTCGCCCGCCGCCACCAAGGCACGGGCGGCGCGGATCAGCGGATAGCCGCTGTAGTTGTGCGTCAGTGCGAGCCGCACGCCGTGGCGCTGCACGAGGGCTTGCAGGTGCTGCGCGTCGGCGAGGTTCGTGGTCAGCGGCTTGTCGCAAATGACGTGAATACCCGCCTCGATGAAGGCGCAGGCGATCGGGAAATGCAGGTGGTTCGGCGTGACGATCGCCACGGCGTCGATGCCGTCGCCGCCGTTCTCGCGTCGGGCGGCCTCGGCGCGTGCCATGGCGCGGTAGTCGCTGTAGCAGCGTACCGGGTCGAGCCGCAGCTCCGCTCCGCTGGCGCAGGCGCGTTCCGGGTCCGACGACAGCGCACCGGCCACCAGTTCCCAGTCGTCATCCAGCCGCGCCGCGATGCGGTGAACGGCGCCGATGAACGCCCCTTGCCCGCCGCCGACCATGCCCAGGCGCAGACGGCGCGGCGCGGAGATCGGCCCGTTCATGCGCGTGGCTCCAGGCCGAGCATCCTGCGGTTGGTGGCGTCGTCGGTGGCACTCGCCGCGAAATCGTCGAAGGCGCGTTCGGCGACGCGGATCAGGTGATCGCGGATGAACGGTGCCCCTTCGGCCGCACCCTGCTCGGGGTGCTTGATGCAGCACTCCCACTCCAGCACCGCCCAGCCGGTGTAGCCATACTGCGTCAGCTTGCTGAAGATGGCGCGGAAATCCACCTGCCCGTCGCCCAGCGAGCGGAAGCGGCCGGCGCGGTCCTTCCATGCCTGGAAACCGCCGTAGACCCCGAGCCGGCCGGTTGGGCGGAACTCGGCGTCCTTGACGTGGAACGCCTTGATGCGTTCGTGGTAGCAGTCGATGTAGGCGAGGTAGTCGAGCTGCTGCAGCACGAAGTGGCTCGGGTCGTACAGCAGGTTCGCCCGCGGGTGGTTGCCCACGCGCTCCAGGAACATCTCGACGCTCGCCCCGTCGCAGAGGTCTTCGCCGGGATGGACCTCGTAGCAGACATCGACACCCGCCTCGTCGAACGCATCGAGGATCGGCCGCCAGCGCGCCGCGAGTTCGTCGAACGCCGCCTCGATCAGCCCGGCCGGCCGCTGCGGCCACGGGTAGAGGTAGGGCCACGCGAGGGCGCCGCTGAAGGTCGCGTGTGCGCTCAGGCCGAGGCGCTGCGAGGCTTTGGCGGCGAGGTGCAGTTGCTGCTTGGCCCACGCGGTGCGCTCGGCGTACTTGCCGCGCACCGCTTCGGGAGCGAAGGCGTCCATCGGTGCGTCATAGGCCGGATGCACGGCGACAAGCTGGCCTTGCAGGTGCGTGGACAGCTCGGTGATCTGCACCCCATGCGCCGCCAGCCGCCCCTGCAGTTCGTCGCAGTAGGTCTGGCTCTCGGCGGCGAGTGCGAGGTCGATCAGCCGCGTGTCCCAGCTCGGGATCTGCACGCCGGCATAGCCGTGGCCCGCCGCCCAGCCAGCCAGGCCGTCGAGCGAGTTGTACGGCGCCGCGTCGCCCGCGAACTGCGCCAGGAAGACGCCGGGGCCGCGGATCGGGGAGGTGGTGGTGGTCATGGCGTGCCCCGGCTCAGTTGGCGATCAGGTGCTGGTGCATGAAGTCGTAGCTGGTCTTCAGCATCACCGCGTGGTCCTTCGGCTTGTCGTGTTCCAGCACGAACAGGCTGACCCGCTGCTGCAACTCGGCCAGCAACGCCGCCCACGGCACGATGCCCAGCCCCAGCGCGCACCAGCCGTCCTCGTCAGCGGCGGTGCCGGGCGTGGCGATGTCCTTGGTGTGGATGGCCACCAGCCGATCCGCATAAGGGGCGACGGCGGCCAGCGGATCGAGTCCGGCGCGGGCGGCCCAGCCGAGGTCGGCTTCCCAGCCGAGCTGCTGCGCGTTGGCGGTGGTGAAGATCCAGTCGAGCGCGGTGCGGCCGCTGTAGTGCAGGAACTCGAACTCGTGGTTGTGGTACGCCAGCCGCAGCCCTTCGGCATTGAGCTTGTCGCCGACCTTGGCCAGCCGGGCGCCTAGCGCCTGCCAGCCGATGGCGGTGGCGGGCCGCTCGCCCATGGGCAGCCACGGCATGATCGCCAGCCGGCAGTCGGTGGCGTGGCAGGTGTCGATGACGGTCTGCAAATCGTGTTCGACCATCGCGAGGCTGACGTGCATCGACGACACGCGCAGGCCATGCGCGGCGACCTTGGCGGCGAACTCGTCCGCGGGCAGGCCGTGGCTGGCGACCGACTCGATCCACTTGAAGCCGGCAGCGCGGGCCATCGCGAGCTGGGTGTCGAGGTCGCCGGCTTCGCGCAGGGAATAGAGCTGGACGGAGAGTTTCATGGGGGACTCCTGAATGCGGAAGGTTCAGAACAATCAGAACAGTTTGCTGGTCAGCGGCGCCGGCCGCTCGCAGCGGGTCTTGAGCGTGACGCTGCGCCCGGTGCGGCCGGCGTCGAGCGCGCGGTCCATCACCTCCAGCACATGCAGTGCCATCTCCGCGCTGCAGCGGTGCGGGCGGTCTTCCTGGATGGCGAGCGCCATGTCGATCAGGCCGATGCCGCGGCTGTTGGTGGCGTAGGGCCGACCGCCGGCCGCGCGCTCGAACGCGCCGGTCTGGCGGTTGTGCTTCACCGTGCCGCCGAACTGGTTCGGGTCGGCGCCCAGCAGCGTGCCGTCGTCGCCGTACAGCTCCATCGGCGTGTGCGTGTGTGCCCAGACATCGAAGCTGGAGGTCAGCACGATTTGCGGGCCGCTGGCGAAGTCGAGCTGCGTGACCACATGCGTCGGCACTGCGACCGGCAGCACTTCCCCTTCGCGCGGCCCGAACGGCACGCGGCGCTCGGCGTGCGTGACGTGCGAGGTGGAGCGCAGCTTGGCGACCGGGCCGAAGTGGTTCACGAGGTGCGTCAGGTAATAGACGCCGACATCGTGCAGCGGGCCCCCGCCGGGCTGGTAGAAGAACGCCGGGTTGGGGTGCCAGTGGTCGGGACCGTGGTTCATGAACTGCGCGGTGCCGTGGCGGATCTGGCCGACCGTGCCGCCATCGACCAGCGCCCGCAGCGTCTGGCCAGCCGCGCCGAGGAAGGTGTCCGGCGCGCAACCGACGCGCAGGCCCTTGGCGCGCGCCAGTTTCACCAGCTCCTGCCCCTGCTCGAAGGTGGCGGCCAGCGGCTTCTCGGTGAAGAAGTGCTTGCCGGCGTTCAGTACCTGCATCCCGACGGCGTGGTGTGCCTGCGGGGGCGTGAGGTTGAGGATGATCTGCGCCTCGCTGGCGAGCAGGTCGGCGATGGACAGCGCGGTCAGGCCGTGTTCGGCGGCGTGGCTGGCGGCGAGTTCGGTGTTGGCGTCCGCGATGGCGACGATGCGCACGCGGCGGCAACGGGCCAGCGTTCGCAGGTAGGCGGGGAAGATGTTGCCGCAGCCGATGATGCCGATCGGCAAGGCAGGGGTGGCAGAGGTCATGGGAGGTCCGTGAGGGCAGGGTGCGGGCCGGGGCCGACCGACTGGCGCCAGACGACTTCGGGAGGGAAGTCACGCGCCACCGGCCAGTCCAGGCC
>JBEEMX010000271.1:0-5198 GCA_041192465.1 Pseudomonadota bacterium
GCTATGGCAAAAGCTGATGGTTCCACAGAAGTCGAGACCAATCAACAGGGGCAGCAACTGGGCCGCAAGGGTCTGCGCACGCGCCAAAAAATCATGGAAGCGGCGCGCAAGTTGCTGGAGGCGTACTCGCCGGTCGAACTCACCGCGGTAGCCATTGCCAAGGAAGCCGGCACGTCCTCGGCCAGCTTCTACATGTACTTCCAGGATGTGCGCGATGTGCTCTTCGCGCTGGCCTCCGAAGCGGCTTCCGCCATGGGCGGCGTGTTTGCCGTGGTCGAGAAACCCTGGGAGTTCGACTTGCTGCACGCGCATGCGCTGGAGCTGGTCGAAGTCTTCAATGGCATCTGGGACGCCCACCGCCAGATCCTCCGGTTCCGCAACCTGGAAGCCGATCGAGGGGATCCGCGGTTCGAGGAGCTTCGGACCAGCACCTACATCCCGTTCATCGACAAGCTGGCCCGGCGGATGCTGGCCACCTACCCGGAAAGCCAGCAGCGGCCCACGCTGGGCCAGGCGTTCGCGATGGCCTCGGTGGTGCATGCCGCCATGGAGCGGATGGCCTCGACAGACCCCGCCGTCATTGCCCGGGGTCTCGGGATGCGCAAGGTCAACGAAGCGCTGGCGCACCTCATCACGCTCAGCTTCACCGCCGGACCACCCGGCACCCAGTCGGCCCCCGCCGGCAAAACCACCCGCACCAGACGCCCGGCAGCGGACTGATCCGGGGAGCGGGTGTTTGCGGGCTTGCTGTCCCGCGGCGATGAGGTCACAATTCATGAACTGACATTCAGTCAGTTAGTGAGTTCCATGCCGACAAGCACACACCCGTTTCCGCAGCTCTTCTCACCGTTCATGCTCGCTGGTCTGCGCTTGCGCAACCGGGTCGTGATGGCACCGATGTCCACCAACCTGGGCACCGAATCGGGCGCCGTCACGGCGCGGCAGGTGGCCTTCTACCGCGAACGTGCCGAGGGCGGAACGGGCATGGTGATCGTCGAGTTCTGCTGCGTCCACGCGCCGACCGGGCGCTCCGAGCACCGCCAGCTCACGCTCGAAGGACCGGCCCACCTGGACGGACACCAGCGTCTGGTCGAGGCGATCACCAGTGCCGGTGCGGTGGCCTGCCTGCAGCTTCAGCACGGCGGCCAGGGGGCCAAGCGCGAGCTGGTGGCCGGCGGCGTTCCCATCGTCCCGTCGGATGTCCCTTCGCGGCGCGATCCGCAGAAGCTGATCGCCCGGGCGATGACGGTCGCCGAGATCGAGCAGATCATCGAGTGTTTCGGGCGCACTGCCGAACTCGGCGTCCAGGCCGGCTACCAGGCGTTCGAACTGCATGGCGCGCATGGCTACCTGCTGACCTCCTTCCTTTCGCCGTTCACCAACCACCGCGACGATGCCTTCGGTGGTGACGAGGCACGCCGCCTTGAATTCCCGCGGCGCGTGATCCAGCGCGTCCGGCAGGCCATTGGTGACCGGCCCCTGATTTACCGGATCTCCGCCGACGAGTTCACGCCCAAGGGTCTGGGCATCGCCGACATGGAGCGCATCACGCCCCGGCTGGTGGCGGCAGGTGCCGATGCCCTGCATGTCTCCATGGGGTTGGGCTGGACCGGTCTGGACAAGGTGATCGACCCGATGTCCGCCCCCGAGGGCTGGAAGCTGCCCTATGCCCGGCGCTTGCGTGCGGCAACGGGGGTGCCGGTGATCGCGGTCGGACAGATCCGGCACCCCGAGACGGCAGAGCGGGCCGTCGCCGAGGGCGATGCGGACCTCATCGCCCTCGGGCGCCCCTTGCTGGCCGATCCGGAGTGGGCACGCAAGGCCCAGGAGGGACGTGCCGACACCATCCGGCCCTGCACTTCGTGCAACTACTGCGTCACCATGGGTTCGGGCAGCCACGGGACCATCGGCTGTGCCGAAAATCCGCGTGCCGGCCGCGAGCTGGAGGCCCTGCCGCAGGTATCCGATGCCGGTAACCGGCCCATCGTGGTGGTCGGCGGCGGGCCGGGGGGCATGGCGGCGGCCCTGATGATGGCGCAGGCGGGGTTCACCTGCGAGCTGGTGGAGGCGCGGGCGTGTCTGGGGGGCGGCCTGATTGCTTCTGCCGCCCCGCCGCACAAGGACAAGTTGACCTGGTACCAACGCTATCTGGAGCGGCAGATCGGCGCGAGTGGCATCACCGTGACGACCGGGACGGCGGCGACCGCCGGGTCGCTGGCGGTGCGCAACCCCCGTCTGGTGGTGCTGGCCTCGGGCGGCAAACCCAAGCAACTGCCGATCGAGGGACTGCACCAGGCCTGCGTCCACGACGCCTACGAGGTGCTGATGAACCCCGCCTACCCGCTGCCCGCGCCCTTGCCGGGGCGGCCCATGCTGGTCTACGGTGGTGGCGAGACGGGCTGTGAAGCCGCCGAGTACCTTGCCGACCGGGGCCATGAAGTGGTGCTGGTCAGCCGCTCGGCCATCCAGCAGCTCGCCCGCGCTGCAGAGCCGATCTACCGCGGCGTGTTGCTCACCCGACTGGGCACCAACCCGCAGGTGCAGTTGATGATGCACACCCAACTGCTGGCCGTCGATGAGACCGGCGCCGTGACACTGGGGGGCACGGACGACGACTTCCGGCAGAAGCTGCAGGTTTCCGGTGTGCTCATTGCCCAGGGCCGCGAGCCGGATCCGGCCCTCGCCCAGGCGCTGTCGGCCTCGGGTATCCCCTATGTTTCCATCGGTGATGCCCGCAAGGGCGGGCGGATCGGCGACGCGGTGCACGATGCCTATGCCGCCCTCCAGGCCCTGTGCGCCACCTCGGCGCACGTCCCGCGGCTCAACTGCTGAGGGGCCCGCACCCGGCACTGCACCACCCCTGACACCACAAAGACACTGCCCTGGAGAGAGAACAACCATGTCCATCGTCCTGTACGAAACCCGCGACCGCGTCGCCATCATCACGCTCAACCGACCGGACCAGCGCAACGCCCAGAATCCGCCGCTGCTCAACGAGCTGGACCAGGCGTTCGAGCGCGCCATGGCCGACGATGGCGTGCGTGTCGTCGTGCTCCAGGCCGCGGGCAAGCACTTCTCGGCCGGGCATGACATCTCGGACGACGTCATGCAGTACGACCCCTGGAAGTCGATGTTCGACGATGTCGAGCAAACCGGCCTGCTGCGCATGTACAACTGGGAGAAGAAGCACTTCCTGGGTTACGCCCGCAAGTGGCGCGATCTGCCCAAGCCGACGATCGCGGCGGTGCAAGGCGCCTGCATCGCGGCCGGTCTGATGCTGGCCTGGCCGATGGACCTCATCATCGCCGCCGACAACGCCCGCTTCAGCGACCCGGTGGTGCGCATGGGCTGCGGCGGGGTGGAGTACCACGGGCATACCTGGGAATTCGGCGCCCGCAAGGCCAAGGAAATGCTGTTCACCGCCGGGTTCATCGACGCACAGGAAGCGCATCGCCTGGGCATGGTCAACCGCGTGGTGCCGCTGGATCAACTGGAGACGGCCACGCTGGCCCTGGCCAACGAGATTGCCCAGATGCACCCGCACGCGCTGCAGATGGCCAAGCGCGCCGTCAACCAGACGCTGGATGCCCAGGGCCAGTACAACGCCCTGCAGGCCGTGTTCGACGTCCACTCGCTGGGACATGCCAATGCCTGGGCCACCTGCGGCAAGGTGACCACGGCAGGACTCACCGAGATGGCGGCCAAGAAGCCGACGCCGGCCGGTTGAGTCATGGCCGACCGGGTGCCGCCGGTGCTCAGAGTAAACACCAGTGTCACTTTGATTTTAAATGAACATAATTTGTATATCTGTTCATTTAATGGTCCGAGCGCACATGCCGATCCCGCCCATCCCGGATGCCTTCGTACCCCGCACCCTCACCGATCCTGTGGCGGCGGCGCGTGTGCTGGTGCCGCTGCTGGCCGAGCACGCTGCGGAAGCTGAACGCCTGCGCCGGCCCACCGACCCGGCCATCAGCGCCCTGCGCGAGGCCGGGCTGCTGTCGATGATGTTCCCGCGCCGGGCGGGCGGAGTCGGTCACGCGCTCATGACGCATGTCGAAACGGTCGCGATGCTGGCGCGGGGCTGTCCGGGCACTGCGTGGGCGTTCGGGCTGCTGTCGGGGGTGACCGCGTCGGCCGCGTCCATGCCGCCGGCGATCCGGCAGCGGGTGTTTGCGCAAGGCGATGAGCTGGTGTGCAGCGTGGCGGCCCCCATCGGCACGGCGCGCCCGGTCGAGGGCGGCTACATCGTCAACGGCCGCTGGGGCTACGCCTCGGGGTGCATGCACGCCGCCTGGGCGCTCAATGGCATCCGGATCCTCGATGCAGCGGGTCAGGTGGTCGATGCGGGCTTTGCTTTCCTGCCCCTGCCGACGGGGCCGCATGCCGAGGCCTCCGTGGTGGTGGAAGACACCTGGCATGTCGCGGGCCTCGCCGCCTCGGGCAGCAACACCGTGGTGGCCAACGAGACCTTCGTGCCGCAGCCGCTGGTGCTGCGGTTTTCGCAACTGCGCGCCGCGGCAGCGAACGCGCCGGCCGCCGCACTCGAAGCGCGTGACCGCTGGCCGGTCGAGCCGCTGTTTCCGCTGGGCGTGCTCTCGCCGATGCTGGGGGCGGCCGATGCCTTGCTGGAGCAGGTGCGCGCCCTGCTGCCCAAGCGCGGCACGGTGGGCTGGAAGTACGCCACGCAAGCCGATTCGCACACGCTGGTCGCCCAGTTCGGCGAGGCCGCGCTGGAGATCGACTCCGCCTGGCTGCACGTCCGGCGGGCCGTGGCGATGATCGACGAAACCGCCCAGACACGGCCCCTGTACGGCTTCGAGAAAGCGCGGATCCAGGCCGACTGCGGTTTCGCGATGCGCCGGCTGCGCGGGGCGGCCGAGCGGCTGATGGAGATCGCCGGCCCCGCCGCGTTCGCCACCGCCAGCCCGCTGCAGCGCCTGTGGCGTGACATGAGCGTCGGCAGCCGCCACACCGCGCTCAACGCGATGCTGGGCAGCGAACTGTATGGTCGGGCGCTGCTCGGTCAGGACTCCAACCTGGTGCTGCTGCCCGATGTCCGCCCTGCCGGCTGAGCCGATCGACCACCGCAGCCGTGTCGCCGAGGCACGCCGAGCCGCCATGCGCGAGCGGCTGATCGACGCCACCATGGCCGCCTACGCCGCCGGTGACCCGACCGGCCACCCGGTCGTGGACGA
>JBEEMX010000272.1:0-5180 GCA_041192465.1 Pseudomonadota bacterium
CGCTGAACGTGCTGGCGATGCTGCCGATCATCACGCCGCCGTTCGTGGTCGGGCTGGGGCTGATCCTGCTGTTCGGTCGCGCCGGGCTGGTGAACCAGGGGCTGGAATGGGCGTTCGGTGTCACGCCGACGCGCTGGTTCTACGGCCTGTTCGGCGTCTGGCTGGCGCAGATGTTCGCCTTCACGCCGATCGCCTTCATGATCCTGCGCGGTGTCGTGCAGGGCATCAGCCCGTCGGTCGAGGAGGCGGCGCAGACGCTGCGGGCGTCGCGGCTGAAGACCTTCACGACGGTGACACTGCCGCTGATGAAGCCGGGCCTGACGAACGCCTTCCTCGTCGGCTTCATCGAAAGCATGGCCGACTTCGGCAACCCGGTGGTCGTGGGCGGCCAGTACGCGGTGCTGTCCACCGACATCTTCTTCGCCATCGTCGGCGCGCAGTTCGACCAGGGCCGCGCGGCGTCGCTGGCGCTGATCCTGACCGGTTTCGCGCTGGCGGTGTTCCTCGTGCAGCAGCGGGTGCTCGGCCGTGTCGGCTACACGACGGTGACCGGCAAGGGCGACGCGGGCCTGGCGCTGCCGCTGCCGGACGTGGTGCGGCGGCTGTGCCTCTGGGTGGTGGGGCCGTGGCTGGCGTTCACGGTGATCGTCTACCTGTTCGCTTTCGTCGGTGGCTTCGTGCAGACCTGGGGCCGTGACTACACACCCACGCTGGCCCACCTGCGCACCGCGTTCGACCTGCAGTGGGGCGAACACGGGCTGGTCTGGGCGGGGACGGCGTGGAACTCGCTGTTCACCACGGTGCGGCTCGCGGCGATCGCGGCGCCGCTGTCGGCGGGGCTGGGCCTGCTGATCGCGTGGCTGCTGGCGCGCACGAAGTTTGCCGGGCAGCGCGTGTTCGAGTTCGGCGCGCTGCTGGCGTTCGCGATTCCGGGGACGGTGCTGGGCATCAGCTACATCCTGGCGTTCAACGTGCCGCCGTTCGAGCTGACCGGGACCGGGCTGATCATCGTGCTGTGCTTCGTGTTCCGCAGCCTGCCGGTGGGCGTGCGTGCCGGCACCGCGAGCCTGCGCCAGCTCGACCCGTCGCTCGACGAGGCGTCCACCATGCTGCGCGCCAGCACGGCGACCACGCTGCGCCGCATCGTGCTGCCGCTGCTGCGCCCGGCGCTGGTGGCCGCACTCGTCTACAGCTTCGTGCGCAGCATGACCACCGTCTCGGCGGTGGTCTTCCTGGTGACGGCCGAGAACGAACTCGCCACCACCTACATCATCGGCCGCGTCGGCAACGGCGACTACGGCGTGGCGCTGGCCTACTGCACGGTGCTGATCGTGCTGATGTCGCTGGCCACCCTGTTGATCCAGCGGCTGGTCGGCGAGCGGCAACTGGGCCGGCGCGGCGTGCAGGGACACTGAATGAGCAACATGAACCCACCCGGCAACATCGGCATCGAATTCCGCCAGGTCACCAAACGCTACGGCGACGCCCGCGCCCCGCTGGTCGTCCACGGCATCGACTTCACCGTCCGGCGCGGCACGCTCACGACGCTGCTCGGCCCCTCGGGCTGCGGCAAGACGACGGTGCTGCGCATGATCGCGGGGCTGGAGACGCCGACTTCGGGCCGCATCCTGATCGATGGCCAGGACGTGACCGACCTGGGCGCAGCCGAGCGCAACGTCAGCATGGTGTTCCAGAGCTACGCGCTGTTTCCGCACATGAACGTGATCGAGAACGTGTCTTACGGGCTGACGGTGACCGGTGTGCCCCGGGCCGAGGTGGTGCAGCGGGCGCAGGCGGCGATGGCCAGCGTCGGCCTGTCGGGCTATGACCGGCGCCTGCCGGGCGAGCTGTCGGGCGGGCAGCAGCAGCGCGTGGCGGTGGCGCGCGCGCTGGTGCTGGAGCCGGCGGTGATGCTGTTCGACGAGCCGCTGTCGAACCTGGATGCCCGCCTGCGCCGCTCGATGCGCGAGGAGATCCGCACGCTGCAGCAGCGGCTCGGCCTGACCGTCGCCTACGTGACCCACGACCAGAGCGAGGCGCTGGCGGTGAGCGACCAGATCCTCGTGATGGAGGCCGGCCGCATCGCGCAAGCCGGCACCCCGCAGCAGCTCTACGACCACCCGCAGACCGCGTTCGTGGCCGGCTTCATGGGCGAGGCGATGTTGTTCGACGGCGTGGCGGATGCGGACGGGACCGTGCGGCTAGGGCCATTGACGGTGCAGGCAGACCGGTCTGTGCGCGCCGGACCCGTGAAGGTGGCCGTGCGGCCGGAAGCGTGGCAGGTGGGGGCATCCGGCAGCGGTTTGCTCGACGGTGTGCTGGTCAAGTCGAGCTACTTGGGTAGCGGGTACGAGCTGACCGTGGCGACGGCGCTGGGTGAGGTGTTCGTGGTGGCGGTGCAGACCGGCGCGGTCTGGCCGGTGGGAACGCGGGTCGGACTGGCGCTGGGCGTGCGAGGGGTGTCGGTGGTGGCGGCCTGACGCTCAGTCGAAGACCGGTACCACCCCGTCCTTCAGCGTGCGCCGCCGGGCCTCGTAATCGGGCATCACGCCGCGCACGATGGCCCAGAACGCCGGGCTGTGGTTCATCTCGCGCAGATGGGCGAGTTCGTGGACCACGACGTAGTCGAGCGTGGCCAGCGGGAAGTGGAGGAGCCGCCAGTTCAGCCGCACGCTGCCGTCGCTGCTGGCGCTGCCCCACCGGGTGCGCGCCGAACTCAGCCGCAGCCGCGTGACCTGCACGCCCATTGCCGCAGCGTAGTGCGCCATGCGGGCCTCGAACAGGGCGCGGGCCTGCTGCTGCAACCAGCGTTGCACGGCGTCGCGTAGCTGCGCGGAGGTCGCGCCAGCGGGCAGGCGCAGGTGCAGCGTGCGGGGTTGGTCGTGCAGCGGCTGCGGCTCCTGCAGCACGGTGCGGGTCAGGATGGCGCTGGTGCGGACCAGCAGATCCTCGCCCAGGTAGGGCAGCCGCACGCCGTCGCGCCAGTCGATGCGCGCGGCGTCGAGCTGCACCAGCCGCTGGCCTTGTTCGGCGAGCTTGCGCAGGATCCAGTCGGCCTTGATCTGCACCGCGCTGTCGATCTGCGGCTGGCTGACCCAGCGTGGCGCACTCACCGCCAGCCCGCGCGGCCCGACGACGAAGCCGATGGTGCGCCGGGTCGCGCGCTTGAGCAGGTAGCCCAGGCGCAGCTCCCCGAGCACCAGCTCCCGGTTGGCCTCGCTGGGGCGCAGCAGGGCTTCGGAGTGGGCCAGCCCGGTGTCAGCGAAAGCGCGTTGGGACACAGGCAGGCGCTCGCGGGTGGTCAGGCGGGGGTGACGGCGTAGGCTTCGGGGTCGAGGCGGCGCATCTCGGCTTCGATCCAAGTCTCGACCTCGCGCATCAGGTCGTCCGGGCGGCGGCCTTCCGGCGCGATCGGTTTGCCGATGGAGATGTCGATCGTGCCTGGCCGCAGCAGGAAACTCTTGCGCGGCCAGCAGCGCGCCGAGGTCACGGCGATCGGCACCAGCGGCGTGTTCGTCGTCACCGCCAGCCGCGAGGCGCCGGTCTTGTACTCGCCCTGGCTGCCACGCGGGGTGCGCGTGCCTTCCGGGAACATGATCATCCAGGTGCCCAGGCCCATGATGCGGGTGCCTTGCTCGACCACCTTGCGCCAGGCGTCGGAGCGGCGGCCGCGGTCGATGTGGACCATGTCCAGCCGCCCGATCGCCCAGCCGAAGAAGGGAATCCACAGCAGTTCGCGCTTGAAGACATAGGCCAGCGGGTGCGGCATGATCGCCGGGATGGCGAAGGTTTCCCAGGTGGACTGGTGCTTCGGCACCAGGATCACCGAGGCTTGACCGTCCGCCGCCGTGGGCACGTTCTCCATGCCCTGCACGCGCCAGTGGACCCCGCAGATCCACTTCGCCCCCAGCACCGACAGCTTCAGCCACCCCGCGCACAGCCAGTACAGCGGCGCGCCCCGCGTGAACACCGAGCCGACCACGGCGGCCAGGCTCCACGGGATCACCGTGACGATGAGCCAGAGGATGAAGACGGTGGAACGCAGGTAAATGAGCATGGGGCAGAGGCCAGGGAAGAAGTCAGATCAGACGGTGGGGGTGCCACCAGCGGCCAGGCGCTTGCCTTCGGCGCGGGCGTCGCTGTGTTTCTTGCGCTCGGCGCCGAGCAGGGCGTCGGCGAAGGCGGCGAGGCTGGCATGGACGACCAGACCGGGGATCTGGTCGCGCAGTGCCTGCACGCCGGTTTCGTCGAGCGCGGCAGCCTTGCCGGTGCGCACGAGATGCGGTGCGCAGCCGATGGCGGTGGCCGCCTGCAGATCCCGCAGCGTGTCCCCGACGGCCGGCACGGCCCGCATGTCGTCCAGTCCGAAGCGTTGCTGGATGTCCTCGAACAGCCCCGGCAAGGGCTTGCGGCAGCGGCAGTTGTCTTCCGGAGCGTGTGGACAGAAAAACACCGCGTCGATGCGCCCACCCAGCGGCGCGAGCAGGGCGTTCATCTTCAGGTGCATCTCGTTGAGCGTGTACATGTCGAACAGCCCACGCCCGAGGCCCGACTGGTTGGTCGCGACGACGACGTGCCAGCCCGCCTGGTGCAGTTTCGCGATGGCCTCCAGCGCACCTGGAATCGGCACCCACTCGTCCGGCGACTTGACGAAATCGTCGCGGTCTTCGTTGATGGTGCCGTCACGGTCGAGGATGACCAGCCGGAGGGCGCTGCGGTCGCCCATGTCAGCTCGCCAGACGCGACAGGTCGGCGACGCGGTTCATCGCGCCGTGCAGCGTCTTCAGCAGACCCAGGCGGTTGGCGCGCAGGGCGGGGTCGTCCGCGTTGACCATCACGTCGTCGAAGAAGGCGTCCACCGGCGCCTTCAGCGCGGCGAGGGCCTGCAGGCTGGCGGCGTATTCGCCTTGCTCGAACAGCGTGTCGGCCTGCGGCTGCACCGACTGCAGCGCAGCGGCCAGTGCCTGCTCGGCAGCGTCCTGCAACAGCGCGGGATCGACCTTCGCCTCGACCGTGCCTTCGGCCTTCTTCAGGATGTTGCCGATGCGCTTGTTGGCGGCGGCCAGTGACGCGGCTTCCGGCAGCGCCGAGAACGCCCGCACCGCGGCGAGGCGGCGCGGGATGTCGCCCAGCCGGCTCGGCGCCAGCGCGAGCACGGCGTCCACTTCCTGCGCGCTGTA
>JBEEMX010000273.1:0-5155 GCA_041192465.1 Pseudomonadota bacterium
GAACTTCAGCTTCATGCGGCCGTCCTGCGGCACGCGCTTCTCGGCGATGTCCAGCCGGCTGATGACCTTGATGCGCGACGCCAGCTTGTCCTTGATCGCGATCGGCGGCTGCGTGATCTCGCGCAGCTCGCCATCGATGCGGAAGCGCACCCGGTAGGTGTTCTCGTAGGGCTCGAAGTGCAGGTCGGAGGCGCGCATGTTGATGGCGTCGATCAGCATCTTCTGCAGGAAACGCACCACCGGCGCGTCCTCGACCTCGGCGGTGACTTCCTCTTCGGGCTTGGCGTTGGGGTCTTGCTCCTCGACATCGAAATCGAACTCGCCGGAGACGATGGAGTCCAGGGCGTCGTTGGCCGAGGTGGTCTTGGCGTCCACGATGCGAGCGAGCTTGTCGTACTCGACGACGATCCACTCGGGCGTGAGCTGCGTGGCGAACTTGATGCGATCGACCGCTTCCTGGTCGGTCGGATCGGCGCCACCGATGAACAACCGGTTGCCGCGCTTGCCCAGCACCAGCACCTGGTACTGCGACAGGGTGCGCGTATCGACCAGGTTCTGCGGCAGTTTGGTGATATCGACGACATCAAGATCGAGTAGCGGAATCGCCAGCGCGCTCGACAGCGAATGCGCCAGATCGGCTGGACTCAGCGCCTGTGCGGCCACCGCGGCCGAGACGAAGCTGCGGCGCTGGTCCCGGGCGGTGCGTGCGAGGTCTTCGGCGACCCGTGAGGTGATCTTGCCAGCATGCACCAGCACGCGCGCCACCCCGGACAGGGTGCTCTGAGGTCCATCGGTGAGGGTGTCGGCTGCCACGGAGTTGGTCGGATCGGCGGAAATTGAAAAACGGATTGCGGATGATCGGTGATCCAGCCCGTGCTGTAAATCACATCGGGCAAGCCCGGATCTCCGGGGGGCGCACCATCGATCCGAGGGTCCGCTTGTAACGCAGACGCCATGCTTGCAGACAGCGACATGCAAGCGGGCGTGCTATCCCGTATCAATTTATTTCAAATCAGCGAGAAAAATCACGTCTCCTGCCAACAGGGCGCAGCGCGCCATCCACCCTTGAAAACAACGCGCCAGCCCTCATCCTGCTGCCCATCCGATCACCGCTGCAAGCGATCTGCACACGAGAGAGACCGAATCACCATGGACAAGCAAACCCTGTCATTCCAGGCCGAAGTGAAGCAACTGCTGCACCTCGTCACGCACTCGATGTACTCGAACAAGGAGATCTTCCTGCGCGAGCTGGTCTCGAATGCGTCGGATGCCTGCGACAAGCTGCGCTTCGAGGCGCTGAACAACGCCGCGTTGTTCGAGGACCAGCCGAACCTGGCCGTGCGCGTCAGCTACGACAAGGCCGCCCGCCGCATCGTCATCAGCGACAACGGCATCGGCCTGTCCGCCCAGGAAGCGATCGAGCACCTCGGCACCATCGCCAAGAGCGGCACCCGCGAGTTCATGGGCAAGCTCGAAGGCGAGCAGGCCAAGGACGCCAACCTGATCGGCCAGTTCGGCGTGGGTTTCTACTCGGGCTACATCGTCGCCGACCGCATCACGGTGGAGTCGCGCCGCGCCGGTGTGGCGATCACCGACGGCGTGCGCTGGAGCAGCGAAGGCACGGGCGACTTCGAGGTCGAGACCATCACCCGCGAGACCCGCGGCACCGACGTCATCCTGCACATCCGCGAAGGCGAGGACGAGTTCCTGTCCGCCTGGAAGCTCAAGTCCATCATCAGCAAGTACAGCGACCACCTCTCGCTGCCGGTGCTGATGCGCAAGGAGAGCTGGGACGCCGAGAAGGGCGAGAACGTCGTCTCCGATGACTGGGAGCCGGTCAACAAGGCGGCGGCACTCTGGGCGCGCAGCAAGAGCGACATCACCGACGCCGAGTACAAGTCCTTCTACGAGCAGCTCACCTACGACACCACCGCCCCGCTCGCCTACACGCACAACCGCGTCGAAGGCCGCACCGAGTACACGCAGCTCCTGTACATCCCCGCCAAGGCGCCGATGGACCTGTGGAACCGCGACAAGCGCGGCGGCGTGAAGCTCTACGTGAAGCGCGTCTTCATCATGGACGACGCCGAGGCGCTGATGCCGACCTACCTGCGCTTCGTCAAGGGCGTGATCGACTCGGCCGACCTGCCGCTGAACGTGAGCCGCGAGCTGCTGCAGGAAAGCCGCGACGTGAAGGCGATCCGCGAAGGCTCGACCAAGCGCGTGCTGTCGATGCTCGAATCGCTGGCCGACAGCAGCGACGAGCAGACCGCCGCCACCGACAAGGCCAAGTACGCCGCTTTCTACAAGGAGTTCGGCGCGGTGCTGAAGGAAGGTGTCGGCGAGGACCACACCAACCAGGAGCGCCTGGCCAAGCTGCTGCGCTTCGCTTCGACGCACGCGGACGAGGGCGTGTCGCTGGCCGACTACGTGGCGCGCATGAAGGATGGCCAGGAGGTCATCTACTACATCACCGCCGACACGCTGGCCGCCGCCAAGAACAGCCCGCAGCTCGAAATCTTCAAGAAGAAGGGCATCGAGGTGCTGCTGTTCACCGACCGCGTGGACGAGTGGATGCTGAGCCACCTCTACGAGTTCGAGGGCAAGAACCTGCAGAGCGTTGCCAAGGGCGCGGTCGATCTGGGCACGCTGCAGGACGAGGAAGAGAAGAAGCAGGCCGAAGTCGCCGCCGAAGGCTTCAAGCCGACGCTCGACCGCATCAAGACTGCGCTGGGCGAGCGCGCCAAGGATGTGCGCGTCACGACCCGTCTGGTGGATTCACCGGCCTGCCTCGTGACCGAAGAAGGCGACATGAGCGGCCATCTGGCGCGTCTGCTCAAGCAGGCCGGTCAGGCTGCGCCGTCGTCCAGGCCGGTGCTCGAAGTCAACGCCGACCACGCGCTGGTGAAGAAACTCGCCGCGCTGCCGGAAGGATCGGGCACGTTTGCCGACCTAGCGCAGGTGCTGTTCGACAACGCGCTGCTGGCCGAAGGCGGCCAGCTCGACGACCCGGCCGCGCACGTCAAGCGCATCCAGGCCCTGATCCTGGGCTGACGCTTCGGCCCCACAGCGGCGCCGGTCGCGGCGTCGCCGTGGCGGACAATCGCCAGATGTTCACCACATCCTGGCGCAAACGCATCGGCTGGATCGGCATTGCGCTGGTCTTGCTGAACGTGCTCGTGCCGCTGCTGTCCCACGCGCTGCGGGCTGCCGATCCCGCTGCGCAGCGGCAGACCCATCGGGAGATGGTGCTGGCCGTGGCCGGTGACTGGTGCGTCAGCGGTGGTGCTGGTCGGGCCAATGCCGATGACCTGCGGGTGATCGATTCGGCGGTTTCGCTGGAATCGACTCTCCAGCATCTGTCGGCCTGCGACTTCTGTGACCACGCGCCGCTGGCCGGTGCTGCACTGCCGCTGCCGGTGGTGACGGGCTTCGATCCGGCGCCGTTTGTCGCGTCGGCCGTGCGTTTCGAGGCATTCGCCGCGGCGGTCCTGCGCCGGCACGACTTCAGGCTGCCCCTCAGCCACGCGCCTCCCCTGGTCTGAAACCGATCGATCCGTGCCGGACTGCCACGCCGTGGCGGCCGGGCTGGTGCTTGCTTTTCAGACCTGATCTCTCATGCGCAATCTGTTCGTTTCCGTTCTCCGTTGCACGCTGGCGCTGCTGTTCTCCTCCGGCACCCGCGCCCACGTTGCGCTCGACACCCCATCGGCCATCGCCGGCAGTTATTACAAGGCCGTGCTGATGGTCGGCCACGGCTGCGAAGGCGGCCAGCCCACCCACACCGTGACCGTGCGCATCCCCGCCGGCTTCAAGGGCGCCAAGCCGATGCCAAAACCGGGCTGGGCGCTGTCGATCCGGCGCGAGCCGCTGGCCCAGCCCTACACCAGCCACGGCAAGACCGTCACCGACGACGTGGCCGAGATCGTCTGGGCCGCCCGGAGCGACGAGGCCCGCCTGCCGGATGCGCAGTACGACGAGTTCGTGCTGCGCGGCCAGTTGCCGGCTGCGGCGGGGCCGCTGTGGTTCAAGGTGCAGCAGCTTTGCCCGTCCGGTCAGCTCGACTGGGCCGATGTGCCTGCCAGCGGTACCTCCACCAAGGGGCTGAAGTCGCCGGCGGTCTTGCTGAACGTCGAGCCGGCGGCGCCCAGCGAGCACGCGCACCACTGACCGTGATCCGCTGTCAGGCGATGAGCGGCTCGTCCGCCATCGCCTCGACCTGTTCGTGGAGCTGCATCGTCTGCTGCGCCCAGTAGGACGGACTCTCGAAGTTCGGGAAAGCGATCGGGAAGGCCGGATCATTCCAGCGCCGCGCGATCCACGCGCTGTGCTGGACGATGCGCAGCGTGCGCAGTGGCTCGATCAGCGCCAGCTCGCGGCGGTCGAATTCGCGGAAGGTCTCGTAGCCGTCGAGCAGGGCGCCAAGCTGGGCCTGCATCTCGTGGCGTTCGCCACCGAGCAGCATCCACAAGTCCTGCACCGCCGGGCCGTTCACAGCGTCGTCCAGATCCACGAAGTGCGGGCCGTGGCTGGTCCACAGCACGTTGCCAGCGTGGCAGTCGCCGTGGATGCGCAGCAGCTCCAGCGGTCCATGTCGCTCGAAGCGCACGTCCACCGCGTCCAGCGCCCGCAGGCAGGCGCTGTGCCAGCCGCCGAGCCCTCCCAGCGGCAGCAGGTCGCTGTCCACCAGCCATTGCACCGAGGCCCGCGCCGCGGCGCTGCCGTCCAGCGTCACGCGGTGCGCGAACCGCTGCTGCTGGCCGACCAGATGCAGCCGCGCCAGGAAGCGGCCGATCCACTCCAGCGTCTGCGGCTCTTCGAGTTCGGGGGAGCGACCGCCGCAGCGCCGGCTGACGCCATAGCGCCAGCCGCCGAGCTTCGCGAGCGTGGGCGGATCGCCGAGCAGTTCGATGCCGACGGCTTCGGGGCGCAGATCGTCGGCGACGCGCAGCACCAGCGGTGGCACGGCGGGCACCTCGGCGTCGGCCAGTGCCTGCGCGAAGGCGTGTTCTTCGAGGATCTGCGCGTCGCTCCAGCGGCCGGCGCGGTAGAACTTGGCCACCACCACGCCCGGCAGCGGTGCAGCGGGGTCGAGGCTTTCCTCCAGATGAACCTGGAAGACGCGGTTCTCGTAGGAGTTGAGCTGCAGGATGCG
>JBEEMX010000274.1:0-5153 GCA_041192465.1 Pseudomonadota bacterium
GGCTTGGTGGTTCCGATAGGGTGTGACTATATTGTAGTGTGGTTATATAAGCATGGGTGGATGGGGGGGGGGGGGGGGGAAAACCGGCGGGGGCTGGGCACAACGAGCGCACGAGTGCGGCACGCATGGAGGGCTATGGCATGGAGAGGGAAAAAGGCCCCCGGAAAAAAATCCTGAAAGCCCCCAGGATTTGGACGTAAAATACCGCTTAGGAGACCCAAACATGGCTGCAAAACCCTCGAAAACCTCGCCCAGACAGGCACTTTCCGCCGCTTTCAGCACCCCCGTGCCGCCGAACAAGCAAGCCAGATACCGCCAGAAAAAGGCCGCAGAGCCCTCCCCAATCCTCGACATGCTCCTCCAGGAGGGAGTGCCGAGCACCCTCGCCGCCCAACTCTCAGACCAGTGCCTCACGAAAGCCGCAGTCCAGCGCGCCCTGCAGCACTGGACGGGCCGGTGTCACCTGACGGGCCTCGCACTCGCCGAATCCCCGGCCATGCTGCAGCCCGTGCAGCGCCCCGACGGCCGGTTCGTGTGCCGCGCAGCCCGAGAGCTGCAAGGCGACCTCGGCGACCTCATGCTGACCCACCTGTGCGAGCTGGTGGTGCAGACTGCCGCATGGCAGCAGGTGCCGCACACCGGCCAGCCGACCGCGCCAGCCCCACAACCAGCGCCAGCCCACCAACCCAAGGATGCCGACCATGCCCACCGCCCAGACCAAGCCCCTCATCTGGAACTGCAGCGTCCAGACAGTCGGGCCGAAGACGAAGTCTGGCCCCTCGACGGCAGCAGCCCAACTGGGCCAGGCGACAGTGAACGGGGAAGACTGGACGACCCGGTCGACGAGTGGCTGCGACGGTATGAAGGCGAAACCGTGCTCGCCGGCTGACACCATCGAAGCGACGCCCAACCAATGAGCAAGCTATCCCGTTATCGTGGTGACGCCGTTGATGGTGACCGTGCAGTTTCCACCGCCGCCCACGATGGACACACCGCCGCCCCCGCATTCAAAGCGTTTGGCGCACCACGCTGCGCGGTCGAGTGTTTCACCGTTCGAGACGACCGTGGCACTGGATGCCGAGACGGCTGTGCTGACCTGGCCGAAGGGTCCGCACCCAACGCAGTCCGGTTGCGTGACGTTGCCCTCCGGCCCCTGGCTGGTGCCAGACAGGCGGTCGGTGGACTCGAACTGGATGTACTCAAACGTACCCCCCTTGACGATAGCCCCCTTACCTACTGTAGTAAATACAGGGCAACACTGCTTAGACGCAAACCCACACCTACGTAAGCATACCGAGCTACAGTCTATGAGAATGGCACCTTCCGGGATGACGCACGGCGCCTCGAAGACGCAGCCCTGGAACAGGGTGGTGTCCGGGGGGAATGTGACCCCTGCGTGGTATCCGCCGTTGATTGTGTTGCCGATTCCTGCCATGAGAAAGTCCTTGTCGTACCTGCGGGTTTGTGCGATGCTACATCTTCTGGAGGACACAGATGACGCCCAAGACCATTATCGACCCGCGCGAGGTGCGCGCGATGTTTGATTACCGCGACGGCACCCTATACCGGACCGACTCTCCCGGCCGGAACACGCCGGCCGGGACGCGGTTCGGCTGTACAGACGCCAATGGGTACCGTCGAGGGTCCATCCAACGGCGGGCATACCTGGAGCAGCGTGTCGTCTGGGCATGGCACTACGGAGTATGGCCTCGACACGAGATTGACCACATCGATGGTAACCCCGGGAACAACCGCATCGAGAACCTGCGTGACGTGCCGAAGAGCACCAACCAGCAGAACCGGCATGGCGCGCGGGTGGATAGCCGGACGGGTGTCGTGGGGGTGATGCCCCGCCGAGGCGGAAAGTTCGGAGCCAAGGCGCGCCTTGGCGGGGAGTGCGTCTGGCTCGGAACGTTCGACACCGTGGAAGAAGCCGAGGCGGTACGCCTGGCGTTCGTCCGCGCCAATTACGAGGGGAACACCCTATGACGGTTCCATTCAAAATGCTGCCACCCCCGGTCCTCGACCCCACGTACGGTGCCCGGGGCATTGACATTGAGGCGCTGGTAGCGTCAATTCCTTCCGAAGTCCCCGACCACGGCCTCACGCCTGGGCAGGTGGAGGGCATCGGCTGGGACTTGGCCGTGTTCCCCGAGCGCCAGCAGGACATCATGAAGCACTACGGGCTGAGTGGCGCGCAGTGGGTTCATCTGGTGAAGACGCCGGTGTTCCTGGCGGGGGCCAAGCACGCGGCGCAGGCGCTGAAGAGTGATCCGAACGTTGCCAGCAGAATCGTGGCTCGCAATGCCATGGCGTCTGCCGTGCTTGTGGCCGCCGACCTTGCCAGGTCTACTCTCGTGGAACCTCGCGACAGAATCAATGCGATCAAGCTACTTTGTGACATCGTCCAACTCGCCGACACCGGCGCCGGGGCGGAAAACAGGAAGGCAAAGGCGGGCATGGGCGGTGGGGGGGCAACGATCAACCTCAACTTCGGCAGCGTGGTCGGGCAGGCCCTGAAAGCCACGATGCTGGTGGAGCGTGACGAATGACTGACGAGACCAACGAAGCCCCGGTGGGCGTGAACTTTTCGTTCGATGAGTACCCAACCCTCCTTGCCATGCAGCAGAGCCGGGCGAAGTTTCGCACCGTGATTGGCCCGGCCGGAAGTGCGAAGACCTCTGGCATCCTGGCCATGCTGCTCATCCTGGCGCTGCAGCAGAAGCCGTTCCGGGGGGTGCGCAAGTCTCGCGCTCTCGTGGGCCGGGCCTCGTACCAGCAGCTCTCCAAAAGTACAGTCGTGTCCCTAAAGAACGTACTGGGGTCCGTCGCAGAGTTCACCGATGGAAAGCCGCCGAAGGGTCGACTCTACATCGACAACATCGGGGATGGCACCGCAGTTGATATGGACATAGTGTTTATTGCTCTCGACGGAGATAACGTAGCATCGGATTTACGCGGGCTGGAAGGGTCGTTCGGTTTTCTAGACGAGCTGTCCGAGTTACCCGACCCTGAGATTGTGGCCCTGTTCGTGTCCCGGCTTGGGCGGTTTCCGAGCAAGCTGGAGGGCGGGTGTACCTGCCAGGGCGTGGTTTTTGGGGCGACAAACGGCCCGCGCGCGGGAAGCTGGCTCCACGAGATGTACCTGGGCAAGCGGAAAGAGGAGTTCGACGCCATCGAGCTTGCCACCGGCCGCCCGTACTGGGAGGGGTTCCGCCAGCCGCCCGCGCTGCTGCGGCCCGAGAAGCCGGGCGACCCCTGGAGGCCCAACCCCTACTGCGAAAATGCAAAAAACGTTCCGGGCGGCTTTGGGTACTGGCAGGAAATGACGGCGATGTCGGAGCCGCAGCGCCAGGCGTTCATCCTCGGGGAGTTCGCCGACCTCGTGGCAGGCAAGGTGGTCTACCCCGGTTTCGGGAAGATCCACGTCGTCAGCCACGCGGAGTTCAAGATGCGCTGGACGAAGGGGCCAATTCACCTGGCCACGGACTGGGGCCGCACGCCAGTCTGCCTGGTCGCGGTCGAGCGGCCCGATGGCGGGCTGGTGGTCATCGACACCTTCCAAGCCGAGGACATCAGCGCCGAGGGGTTCTGGGACAACGTGGTTGGACCGGGGCTGGCGCAGCGGTATCCAGGCTGCCGCATCGCCAGCGCCACGGGCGACCCGGCGGGCATCGACGCCAGTGCTGCCACCGAGACCTCGCCGTTCCTCATCTGGCAGTCGCGGGGAGTGCCGATGGAGTTGCCTGGCCCAGGGCGCGCCGACCGCCTGCAGCCCCGCATCGAGGCCACGCGTAACCGGCTGGCCCGGCTCGGGGTCACCGGCATTCCGATGCTGACCATCACGGACAACTGCAAGCTGCTCATCGATGCCATTGGGCGGAACTACGTGTACCAGGAGGTGCGCGGCGCAGGCGCCGGGGTTGTGAGCGACGTGCCCACGAAGTCCCACAAGCTGTGGGTCAGCGACCTGGCGAACGCCCTGGAGTACCTGTGCCTGTACAAGGCGCAGGACTTGGAGACGGCGGGCGACGACCCGTATGGAGCCGAGATGCGCCCGCAAAGGCCCATGATTTAGGTTGACAACTCCAGCAACAGCAGGTACATTGGTGGTGTGGGAAGGGCTTTCGAAGGCCCGCCGGAGTTCATCGCCCGGCCCCCCACACCTTCACGATGAACCTGATGGAGTTGAGCATGACCCACCCCTGCGACACGTTTGCGACCGGCACGTCAGTCGCCGCGCCGCTCAGCACTGTCACCGACACCAGAACGGGCATCTACGCCATCTGGATGCCAGACGACGCTGCCAGCCGGGTGTACATCGGCCACGCGGGCAAGGGGGTATCCAAGCGCCTCGGCCTGCACCGCGCGGCGCTACGCAAGAACCGACACCACACGTCGAAACTCCAGAACGCCTACAACAAGTACGGCGAGACGGCATTCGTCTGGGCCTTGGTCGAAGAGATGCCTGCCACTGCTGATGCTTTGGTATCTGCCGAGCAGTGGTGGATGGACTGCGTCGGCGCCGACCTGCTGTTCAATACGGCTCCGGCGGCGGGCAGCAGGCTCGGGTGCAAGCACACGGACGAGTCCCGTGCGGCGCAGTCCGCCAGCGCGAATGCACGGTGGGCAGTCCCCGGTGCTCGCGATGCGGAGGCGGCCCGACAGGCGCTCGTTCAGGGGACGCCAGAGGCCCGCGCTGCCGCGTCGGAACGGGCGAAGAAGCAGATGTCCACACCCGAAGGTCGGGCGGCCCTGTCGGCCGGCGCGCAGGCGCACTGGACTTGCCTGGGGGCGCGTGCCGTGCAGGGCGAGCGCATGAAAGCCCGGATGGCAGCGCGAACCCCAGAACAGGTCGCCGCATACGTGGCGAAGTGCAGGGCAACCCGAGCCGCCAAGAAAGTTGCCGCCCAGGCGGACGGCGAGTAAACTGCGCGGAGCGCCCACGGTGGGCGCAGGAGACCACGATGGCCAAAGCCCCCCCGTTCGCCGCCAAGTCGGCACCCGCCAAGAAAACCGCACCGGCCAAGGGCATGCCCCCCGCCTTCGCCAAGAAGAAGGGGAAGTAAAGATGGGATGCCCCTGCCAAAACAGGGTACCGGTGACGCCGCTCAACCCGCCGCCACCTCCGCCCCCGCCGCCCCCGCCGCCTC
>JBEEMX010000275.1:0-5152 GCA_041192465.1 Pseudomonadota bacterium
GGTGAACCATTCCTTGATCTTGTTGAGTACCTCGGGCTGGAGCCGGCCGGACTCGGTGGTCCACTGCTGCAGGAACTCGACGCAGCGCGGATCGGAGAGCTTGAAGAAGTAGTGGTCGCTGGTCTTCAGCACCGGTGTCGCGCCCGACAGCGCCGAGTACGGCCGGATCAGCTCGGTCGGGCTGTAGACCGCACCGCAGTTCTCGCACGAGTCGCCGTACTGGTCCTTGGCGCCGCACTTCGGGCACTCGCCCTTGATGAAGCGGTCGGGCAGGAACATGCCCTTCTCGGGGTCGAAGAACTGCTCGACGGCGCGGACCTCGATCAGCCCGTTGTCGCGCAGGCCACGGTAGATGTCCTGAGCCAGTTCGTGGTTTTCGGTGCCGTCGGTCGAGTGCCAGTTGTCGAAGCTGATGTGGAACCCGTCGAGGTATTCCTTGCGGCCGGCAGCGATGTTGGCGACGAACTGCTGGGGCGTGATGCCGGCTTTCTCCGCCGCGATCATGATCGGCGCGCCGTGGGCGTCGTCCGCGCCGACGAAGTGGACCTGGTGCCCCTGCATGCGCTGGAACCGCACCCAGATGTCGGCCTGGATGTACTCCATGATGTGGCCGATGTGGAACTTGCCGTTGGCGTAGGGCAGGGCGGTGGTGACGAAGAGCTGGCGGGTCATGTCGTGGCGTCTTGGCAATGTTCGCGGGGAAGACGGCGATTTTAGGTCGCCGCGGTATCGTGGCGGCCATGAATGCGAACCGCGATCCGCACTGCGATCCCCGACCGGTCCTGACCGTGCAGCCCCTGGGCTGGTGCGTGCGGGTCGCGCCGGGGCAGTCGCTGGTCGAGGCGGCGCGTGCTGCGGGGGTGCGGCTGCGGAGTTCGTGCCGCAACGGGACGTGCCGGGCCTGTCTGTGCCGGCTGGTGTCGGGCGAGGTGGCGTACCGCGTCGAGTGGCCGGGGATCACCGCCGAGGAGCGCCTGGGGGGCTGGGTCTTGCCCTGCGTGGCGGTACCGCGGGGTGACGTGGCGATCGACGCCGTGGCCGACGTGGTGCAGGCGCCACCGAATCTGCGCTGATTGCTCCAGTTTGGAGCGCGTTGGCAACCGATCGCCCAATACCGCTTTGCACGTAGCGACTTTCCCTTTCACGGCGGCGAGAGGGGTTCGCTAGACTGCGGGCTGCTTTTCTCTCACCTCATCATGTCCACCATCCAAGACGCAGCGATCAAGCAAGCCCTCCAGGCTGTCATCGACCCCAACACCGGCCGCGACTTCGTGTCCACCCGCCAGTTGAAGAACCTGCGCGTGACCGGCAGCGATGTCGCGTTCGAGGTGGAACTCGGCTATCCGGCGGCCAGCCAGATCGACGGTCTGCGCAGCGCGCTGATCGCCGCCGCCCGCTCGGTCGAGGGTGTCGCCAACGTCAGCGTCAGCGTCACCAGCAAGATCGTCGCGCACTCGGCGCAGCGCGGCGTGCAACTGCTGCCGGGTGTCAAGAACATCGTCGCCATCGCCTCCGGCAAGGGCGGCGTCGGCAAGAGCACGACGGCGGTGAACCTCGCGCTGGCGCTGGCGGCGGAAGGTGCGTCGGTCGGCATCGTCGATGCGGACATCTACGGCCCGAGCCAGCCGATGATGCTCGGCATCACCGGCGCCCGTCCCGAGAGCTACGACGGCAAGACCATGGAGCCGCTGATCGGCCACGGCCTGCAGGTCATGTCGATCGGCTTTCTGGTGGACAACGACCAGGCCATGATCTGGCGCGGCCCGATGGCCACGCAGGCGCTGGAGCAACTGCTGCGCCAGACCAACTGGAAGGATCTGGACTACCTGATCGTCGACATGCCCCCGGGCACTGGCGACATCCAGCTCACGCTGGCGCAGAAGGTGCCGCTGACCGGCGCGGTGATCATCACGACACCCCAGGACATCGCGCTGCTCGACGCCAAGAAGGGCTTGAAGATGTTCGAGAAGGTCAGCGTCCCCATCCTCGGCGTGGTCGAGAACATGGCGGTCTACTGCTGCCCGAACTGCGGCCACATCGAGCACATCTTCGGTGCGGACGGCGGCAAGAAGATGGCGAAGGAATACGACATCGAGTACCTCGGCGCGCTGCCGCTGAACCTGTCGATCCGCGTGCAGACCGACGCGGGTTGCCCGACGGTGGTGGCGGAGCCGGACGGCGAGATCGCGGCGCTCTACAAGACGGTGGCGCGCCGCATCGCGGTGAAGATCGCCGACAAGGCCAAGGACTACTCGTCCAAGTTCCCGACCATCACGGTGTCCAAGACGACCTGACGGGTCTGCCTGCCGTGCATCAGGGCCGTGTCGGCACGATCTTGATGCGCTGCCAGTAAGCCCGGTCGATCGTGGTCATCACGCAGGGGCGGGTCAGCACGGTGGCTTTTTCCGCCCCCATCTCCGGCATGACCTGGCGGACCGGCCAGTACAGGATGCCCTGCGACAGCCGGATCACGCGCGAGGGCGAGTCCAGCCGCACACCCGCATAGGGTTTTGACTCCAGCGCGTAGACCAGAACCCGCTCCTTGGCCCAGCGCACCTTGCGGCCCAGTGCGGTGAGTTCGTCCTGGTGCTCGATGGTGTCTTCCCACTCGCGCGGCGAGTCGATGCTCAGCAGCCGCATGTTCTTGCCCGGCAGCGGGCATTGCATGTGGCTGCGGGTCGAGATGACACGGACCACGGTGGGGGCCGCCCGCTGTCTGGATGACGTGGCCTCGTTCGCCGGATTGCGGGTGAGCTGCACGCCCTGCGCCGACACAGCCGGCACGCCCGCTGCAACCGCCAGCAGGACCATCAGCCGGCTGAAGAGCGGGTGCCATCCGACTGGGCGGGGGCGGTGCGGCACAGACGAATCGTTCATGGGCTCCCGGTGGCGGGTGAGGGGAAGGTGCGGCGAATATACCGAGATTCGCCGCACCCTCCTCAGGGAAAACCCAAGGTGCTAAGGAAGCACATCAGGAACCCCAGGGCACGATCGCCAGGGACAGATCCAGATCCGACCGGTCCCCCGCGAGCGTCGCTGTCCACCCCGCAGGGCCACAACCTTCGCCCGGTCCGCAGACCACGCCGTCGTTGTTCGGATCGGTCCCGGCGCGCACCGTGACCCGGGCGCGCCGGTAGCCCGGGAATTGCCAGACGTAGCGGCCCTGTGCGGCGTGCGCGACCACGGTGTGCAGGACTCGGCCGCTGTCCGGGTCGCTCAGCGTGACATGGACCGGCCCCCAGCCGGCGCCACTGCTGGCGCTGCCGGCTGGTCGGTCGAGCGTGACGGGCACGGTCAGCTCGGCACCACTGCGCAGGGTCAGCGTGATGGTCAGGCGGTGCGTGCCATCGGCGGGCAGCAAGCGCCGGTCGACCGTGACCATCTGGCGGTGCAGGCTGGTGCTGGCGTCGGCGGTGCCGGTGCGCAGGGTGATGGCGGGGCTGTTGCTGCGTGCAGCGACCACCGTGTCTGTCACCGTGGCGCGTTTGCCAGCGGTGACGACGAGGTCGAGCGTGGCGGTGCTGCGCAGGCTGCCGAGGTCCAGCCGCACCGGTCGCACCCCCAGTGTGGCGGCACCCGAGGCCACGCTGTCGGCTCCGGACTGCGGCGCCAGCGCCGCTTCGACCGCCTTGCGCGCGTTGATCAGGCCCCAGCCGGTGCTAGTGTCGCGACCCGTGGCACCGAGATCGTCGGTGAGTTGCCCGCTGGCGAACAGCGCATCCACGGCTTCCGGCGACAGCTCCGGGTCGAGGTAGCGCATCAGGGCCAGCACGCCGCTGACCTGCGGCGCGGCCATCGAGCTGCCCTGCTGCGGCCCGACACCGGCCACGCGCTGGCCATCGCCGGTGAAGTTGACGAGGGTGCTGAAGATGCCTTCGCTGAAGCCGCTGGCGACACCGACCGGGCCGAGGTCGCCGCCGGGCGCCGCGACGGTCAGCGTGGCGCCGGTGTTGGCGTAGCGCGAGAGCTGGCGATCCGAATTGACGGCGCCCACGGCGATGGCCCCCGCGCAGTTGGCCGGCTGCTGGACCTCGGCGCGCTGGCCGCTGGCGTTGTCGGCCTTGCTGCCCGCTGCGACCACGACCAGCGTGCCGGCGGCGCGCACGCGGTTGATGGTGTCCTGGAAGGCGACGCTGCAGGCGCCGGGGCTGCCCATGCTGAGGTTGATCACGTCGGCCCGCCGCGCCGGCAGCACGCCCGCGTTGTTGTCCAGCCCCGCCGCATAGAGCATGGCCTGCAGGATGTCAAGCGTCTTGGCCGAGCCGTTGCGGCCGAACACGTTCAGGGGCATCAGCCGCGCCATCGGGGCGACACCGGCCACGCCGATGCCATTGAAGGTGGCGGCGGCCGCGGTGCCGGCAACGTGGGTGCCGTGCGAGACGGCGTTGTCCTCGGGCCGGCGCTGGTCGTCGCCGTTGGCCTGGTTGCGGTCGCCGGGCAGGCGGTCGGTGACGAAGGCCCGGCCGAGCGAGGCGAGTTGCGGCTGCAGGTCCGGGTGGTCCAGCATCACGCCGGTGTCGATCACCGCGATGATCGGGCGCTGCGCGGGCTGGGACGGCAGCGCCTGGATGCGGTTGATGGCCGCGGGCAGGGCGATCAGGTCGTGGTGCCAGCGTTGTTCGCCGTAGTGCAGGTCGTTGGGCGGGAAGGTGCCGATGGTGGAGGAGGTCTCCAGCCGCCAGTTCGGCTCGACGTAGTCGTAGGCTCCGGTCGCCCGCAGCGTCTTGGCGTAGCGCAGCGTCTCCAGCCGGGTGTCGAGCGCGCGGGTGGCGTTGGTGGCGGATGCCTGCTGCGCCAGGGCAGTCTTGCGTGCGGTGGTGCTGGCGGGCAGGGTGATCAGGTGCGGCCCGCGGGGCAGGGTGGCGGCGCTGGTGGACAGGGCGGTGGCCATGCCGGGCGTCGGGGTGCGGCTTTGCGCCACGAGTTCACCGGGGTCGAAGGTGGCGCGGGTCGCTGTGGCCGTGCAGCCGGTGGTGGGGGTTGCGGCGGGGCCGGCGCGCAGGGTGTAGGCCGCCGCTTGCTGGAATGCCTCGATCTTCAGGTAGTAGCGGGCGGCCTGCGTGATGCGGACACATTCGTAGTGGCCGTCGCTGCCATCGGAGGTGCCGGTCAGCGTGCCGTCGTTCGAGACCACGTACAGGTCCAGATCGGC
>JBEEMX010000276.1:0-6518 GCA_041192465.1 Pseudomonadota bacterium
CGTCGCGACGTCGGCGCCGATGCGCGCAGACTCGAGCACGTGAATCGGGTTGCGGATGCTCGGGGTATGGTTCGTCATGCCCGTTCGCCTCGCCAACCACCCCATGTTCACCACTCCGGTGATGCATGCTGACGCCGAATTGCTCGTAGTAGTACGACGGCAGGAAGGTGATCAGCCCGATGAAGCCGCCGAAGGTCACGCCGTAGATCAGGCTGAAGACCCAGCCGTCCTTCTCGAACAGGCAGGCGATGTGTTCGCGGAAACCGGCGTGCTTGTCCACGTCGGGCGGCTCCTTGGCGAAGACGATCATCACGACCATCGGCAGCAGAATCGCCGCAGCGGCGACGCCGTACACGGCTTGCCAGCCCAGCCACTGCGCCAGCGGCGGCGCGACCAGCACCGACACCGCGGTGCCGACGTTGCCCGCGCCGACCAGCCCCATCGCCAGCCCCTTGTGCTGCGGCGGGAACCAGCCCGAGCCCAGCGACAGCGCCACACCGAAGCTCGCCCCCGCCACGCCGAGCAGCACGCCCATCGCGAGCAGGTCGTCGAAGGTGTGGACCATGAAGTAGCCGTACAGCATCGCCACGGCGATCAGCCCCATCTCGACCAGCGTCGCGTTCTTGCGGCCGATGTACTGCGACAGGATGCCCAGCGGGAAGCGCATCAGTGCCCCCGCGATGATCGGGATCGACAGCATCAGCCCGCGCTGGGCGGGGGTCAGGTTGAAGGTTTCCGTGATGAACGGCGCCATCGCTCCGTTGAGCACCCAGATGCAGCACGAGAAGGCGAAGTAGAAGAAGGCCGAAAACAGGGTGGGCCCGTGGCCGGCGCGCAGGAAAGTTTTGAAAGTGGACATGGCTTGGCGGCGATTGAGCAGCGGATGGTTCTACTGCACGTTGCACTGCACAAAACATGCCACGATGCTGGCCTGAAGTCTGCTTTGTGCGTTGCAACATGATCAATCTCCTAGCCATTGCCCCTGCGCTACCCGATGCGCCCGCATTCGTCGCCGATCTCGAAACCAATGGTCTGCAGGTCTGCGCTCGGGTCACCTGCGCCCAGATGGTGCGCGAGGCGGTGCGCCATGCACCGGACCTGATCGTGGTCTGGGAACCGCACCCGGATGAGGCGCTGTTCGAGGCGGTGCGCCTGCTGGATGTCGCGGCGCCGACGCCCGTGCTGGTGTTCACCAGCGACGTGCGCGCCGAGACGATGGAGGCGGCGCTGGCCGTGGGCATCGACGGCTGGATCGTCAACGGCTATGCGCCCAGCCGGCTGCGTCCGCTGGTGCAGGTCAGCATCGCCCGCTACCGCCAGACCCGCCAGTTGCGCGAGGAACTCGCCGACCTCAAGCGCCGTTTCGAGGAGCGCAAGCTGGTGGACCGGGCCAAGGGCCTGCTGATGTCGGCGCGGCAGGTCAACGAGGACGAGGCGTTCCGGCTGCTGCGCTCGGCGTCGATGAACGCCAAGCAGCGCATCGGCCAGGTCTCGCAGCAGGTGATTGATGCCGCCCACTACGGCGACGCCATCAACCGCGCCGGCCGCCTGCGGATGCTGTCGCAGCGCATCGTCAAGCTCTACGCGCTGGCGGCGATGGGGGTGGAGGTGGCGGGGTCGCGGGCGCTGCTGGCCGATTCGGGGGCGCAGATCGGTCAGAGTCTGGCGCTGCTGGGCCGCACGCTGTCGCGGCCGACGTTCGGCGACCTGATCGACGCGGTGGAGGCGACCTGGGCGAGCGTGCAGAACAGCCTCGGCGCGGTGCCAGTGATGGCGCGCATCGCCGCGCTCGACCAGGACGTCGAGCGGCTGCTGGAGCTGTCCGACCGCTTGACGCAGGCGCTCGAAAACGCCGGACTCGCGCCGACGCTGCACGTCATCAACGTCTCCGGCCGCCAGCGGATGCTGGCACAGCGGCTGGCCAAGCTGGCGCTGCTGCGGCAGGGGGGCGCGCTGTTGCCGCACGAGCCGCTGCCGGACGATCTCGCTCCCACGGCGGAAGCCTTCGAGCACGGACTGGCGTTCCTGAAGAGCATCCCGCTGTCCACGCCGGCCATCCGTGAAGCGACTGCCGACGCCGACCACCGCTGGCAGGAGATGCTCGCCGCCGTGCGCAGCGGCGCGACGCCGGCGGCGCAGGTCACGCTGGCGGCGGCCAGTGAGGCGCTGCTTGAACTTTTCGACCGGCTCACGCGTGAGTACGAGCAGAGCATGCAATTGCTCATGGGCTGACCCAGGCGCGGTACCCGGTCGCCCGGACAGGGGGTGCCGAGGGTGACGGAGTTCACACCCAGGGCTCGACCCGTTACGTGGTGTGAGTTTGGTCGCAGCCGGTGTCGAGCGGGCTGCCTATCATGGTTGGATGAACCTCCTCGAACAGCCCGTTACCGTGGCGCCGCCCGCATTGCTGGCCGGCGGTGTGCTCGATCTGTTGCAGACCGAGGGCGCGTTGCTGGCGCTCAAGGACGCCGACAGCGGGCGTTATCTGTGGGCCAATCCTGCTTGTCTGGCTTGGCTGGGTGCCGAGGCGCAACGGGTGGTGGGCGCGACCGATCTGGAGCTGTTGCCGCAGGCCGAGGCCAACGCACTGCAGGCGGCTGACACCCGCGCCTTGGCCGCCGGGCACCCCACCGTCGTCGAGGACCACCGCTTCGAGCGCATCGGTCAACGCAGCGAGTTCCGCGTGGTGCGCTGTGTCCTGGTGCCCGCCGAGGGGTCACGTCAAATCCTGAGCTTGTGGCGCGATGTGACACAGAGCCGGCGCGACGCGGGCCGGCTGCAAGCGGCGCTGGACCAGATCGAGCGCCAGCAGCAATCGGTCGAGGCCCTGCGCCGCCAGCACGCGCAGGGGCTGGATCGGCCGAGCGAGCTGTTCCGCCGCGAGCATTTCGAGGAGCATCTGCGCCGCGAGGCCGCACTGTCGCAGCGCGAACACCGCGAGTTCGCCCTGGTGCTGCTGGCGCTGGACCGCATCGAGGCGCTGCGCCAGACGCTGGGTGAACCGGCGGTGCAGGCCGTCACGCAGGCGATGGGCCACCTGATGCGCTCCAACACGCGGGCGATGGATGTGCTGTCACAGCTCGGCGACGGGCGCTTTGCGATTCTGCTGTCCGGTGTTGGCTTGGCGACGGCCCACGCCCGCATGGAGCACCTGCGCCGCGCCTGCGCCACGGAGGTGGTGGTGGTGAATGGGCAGGGCTTCAACTTCGAGGTGTCGATCGGTGTGGCGAGCTTTCCGCACACAGCGGCGACACTGGCCGATCTCAGCCAGGCAGCGGTGCGGGCACTGGCTGATGCACGTCAGCGCGGCGGCAACCGCGTGGCGCTGGCGTCGATCCGCCTGGGCGAACTGCTCCCTGTGAACTGAGTGGCCGCATCAGCCCATCGACTTGTAGAACATGTAGGCCGCCAACCCGTACAGGGTGCAGGCGAAGACCTTCTTGAGCTGCTTGACGTTCATGGCATGCGCGGTGCGTGCGCCGAACGGGGCAGTGGTCACGCTGGCGGTGGCGATGACCGCGAGCCCCGGCAGCCAGAGGTAGCCCAGCGCGCCGGGCAGGGGACTGGGCATCGACCAGCCGCCGATCACATAACCGACGGTATTCGCCAGCGCGATCGGAAAACCGAGTGCGGCTGAAGTCGCCACGGCGTTGTGCATCGCCACATTGCACCAGCCCATGAACGGCACGGAGATGAAGCCGCCGCCCGCACCCACCAGACCCGAGAGGAAGCCGATCACGCCGCCCGCGCCGAGACTGCCGGCCGTGCCTGGCATCTGCCGGGTGGGCGCTGGTTTGCGGTCCAGCAGCATCTGGGTGGCGGAAAAGGCCACGAACACCGCGAACACCAGCGCCAGCGTGGTGCCCTTGAGCAGCGCAAACACCCCGGCGCCTGCCAGTAGCCCACCCAGCACGATGCCGGGCGCAAGCGTGCGCACGATGTCCCAGCGGACGGCACCGCGCTTGTGGTGTGCGCGCACGCTGGAGATCGACGTGAAGAGGATGGTCGCCATCGAGGTGGCGATGGCCATCTTGACGGCCAGCGCCGCATCGACACCGCGCGCCGACAGGATGAGCGTCATGAACGGCACCATCAGCATGCCGCCGCCGATGCCGAGCAAGCCGGCGAGGAAACCGGTGCACATGCCGAGGGCGAGAAGCTCGGCGACCAGGGTGAAATCGAGGTGCATGTGGGGGTGTCCGCTGCGAACCGAGGGCCGCATTCCTGAACCCAGGGGATTCAGGTGGGCGAGGTCAGACCGGCTTCGGGTTCATCTGACGCGAGACGATCACACCAGCTGGTCGATGTTCCAAGCCCAGGCTCGCGAGAGCATCGGTTCAAGGAAATAAAAACCCCCGCGAACGCAGCGGACGGGTCAATTCTATGCCGATCCACGCCGACCGAATCAGGCTGGCGTGTGATCCTGGTCACCAAGTGCAGCTTCGATGCGCCGCACCAGATCATCGACGTCGATGGTGATGAGCGGGACGCTCGGGGTGGGTGCCGGATGGGCATCGGTGACCGGTACCGGCGCAGCGTGGCCGTCTTTCGTGCGCTGTTCGATGAGCGAATAGGCCAGATTGAGCGCCGCCAGCACGGCGATGCGCTCCCGGGCCTTCACGCGGCCGGCATCGCGGATGGCACACATCTCGCGGTCCACCTGACGCACTGCAGCGGTCAGGACGGCTTCACCACCGTCCGGGCAAGCCAGGATGTAGCTCTGGCCCATGATGCTGATGTCGAGCTGTTTCATACACCGCCTCCGGATGCACCGCGGTCGTGGGTATCGACATCACCGGCCGGCAGGCGCTCGATCAATGCATCAATGCGGGCCCGGGCCGCTGCCAGCCGGGAGCGCAGATTGTCCCGTTCGGCCGCGACGGCGGTGAGTTGCTGGTCGAGCAGCGCGTTGGTGCGCTGCAGCTCTTCGTGGCGCAGCAGCAGCCGGTCTACCCGTTCGGCGAGGTCTTCGAGTGTGGACATTGCGCGGTGGCGGTTGGCGTAGTCGTAGTGATCGGCGCGACAGTGCGCGCTCCCTGACCGTGTCGATTGTAGTGGTCCGGGCGCGCACCGTTTACAATTCACGCTGTTGGTGCTCGTGCCGGCCTTCACGCCAGCACGGTTAAACGGGAAGCAGGAAAGTTCACGGTTAAACGGGAAGCAGGAAAGTTCACGCCCTTTCGGGCCACGCTCAACCTGCGCTGCCCCCGCAACGGTAAGCGGACGGGAGCCACGCGCTCTCCGCCTCGGCGCACACACCACTGGTGTCATTGGGACACCGGGAAGGTCGTCCGAGGTTCGTCCGTCAGCCCGGATACCGGCCAACGGGGGGTGGGTGCTGCGCGTTGCGCATCGCCTGCCATTGAGGTGTGCGCCTGCGGGGAAGCTGGCGCGCACGGCGTTCGTCAGGTCTGTTTCCTCCATGAATTTCCAACTTCAGGGCACCTCGCTGCCCGGTTTTTCCGTGCGCCCCGTGGCGCGGGCGGTGCTGCTGTGCGCGGCGTCTTGCATTTCGGTGTCGGCGCTGGCGCAAGCGCAAGCGGTCCGGCTTGATCCAGTGGTCGTCACCGGTGTCCGCCAACCCCTGCCGCTGAGCCGCATGGCCGCCGACGTGCAGGTCATCGACGCCGAGCGCATCGCCAATTCGACCGCCGATTCGGTGGAAGACCTGCTGCGCCGCGAAGCCGGCCTGCAGGTCAGCCGCAACGGCGGGCCGGGCATGAACGCCGGCATCCTGATCCGCGGTGCGGGTGTCGGCAACACGGTGGTGCTGATCGACGGCGTGCGTGTCGGCTCGGCCACGCTGGGTCAAGTGATGTTCGAGGGCCTGAGCCTCGGTCAGATCGACCGCATCGAGGTGCTGCGCGGCCCGGCCTCCAGCCTGTACGGCGCGGACGCAGCCGGCGGCGTGGTGCAGATCTTCACCCGGCGCGGCACCCCCGGCCTGCAGGTCCACGCACAGGCGGCGGTCGGTGGCTACGGCTCGCGCGACACCGCCCTCGGGGTCTCCGGTGCGCAGAGCGGTTTTGACTACGCGCTGTCGCTGGCCGACGAATCGACCGATGGCGTCTCCGCCCTGCGCCTCGGCGACCGCTACGGCAACTACAACCCCGACCGCGATGGCGCGCACCGCACCTCCGGCCAGCTCGCCGTTGGCTTCACCCCCGCCGCCGGCCACCGCATCGGCCTCAGCCATGCCCAGAGCCGGCTGCGCAGCCAGTTCGATGACAGCCAGTACGTGGCACCGACCTATGCCCAGGACGCCACGCCCGATTTCCGCAACCAGCTCGACAGCACTATCACGGCGCTCGACCACCGCAGCCAGTTCGGCAACAGCCTGACCTGGACCAACCACCTCGCGCACAGCGAAGACAAGCTCCTCACCGGCGCGGCCACCATCGACCGTTTCCAGACCCGGCGCGCGCAGTTCACCTCGCAGGTGGGCTGGGCGATCGACACCCGGCACCACGTCGTCGGCGCAGTGGAGCATCTGGTCGAGAAGGCCAGCGCCACCAGCT
>JBEEMX010000277.1:0-5139 GCA_041192465.1 Pseudomonadota bacterium
CAGACCGGCGACCTCGAAGCCCGCCGCAGCGCCGACACCGAGGTGTTCTACATGGCGGGTCGGCAACTGCCCTCGCTGGCCGAGCGACTCGCCGAAGTCGGCTGGCCCGAAGGCACGCCGGTGGTGGTCATCTCGCGTGCGGGCTGGCCGGACGAGCGGTTCAGCCGCCACACCGTCGCCACGCTCGCCGAGGCCGATCCGCTGCACCGCGGCCGGCCCACGCTGGTCACGGTGGGCGCGGGTGCGCGACCCGTGGCGCATCAGACTTAAAATCGAATGTTCCCCATCCAACTTACCCGAGTGAAAACCGCGTCATGACACACGTCGTCACCGAAGCCTGCATCCGCTGCAAGTACACCGATTGCGTGGACGTCTGTCCCGTCGATTGTTTCCGCGAAGGCCCCAATTTCCTGATCATCGATCCGGACGAGTGCATCGACTGCGCGGTCTGTATCCCCGAGTGCCCGGTCAACGCGATCCTGCCCGAAGAAGACGTGCCGGCCGATCAGCTCGCCTTCATCAAGATCAATGCCGAGCTGACCCCCAAATGGCCCAGCATCACCAAGCGCAAGGCCCCGCTGCCGGACGCCGATGACTGGAAAGACGTCAAGGACAAGATCCAGTTCCTGCAACGATGAACGGGATCGGCTGACGTGACCACCGCACCGGCTGCACCGATCGAGACCGATGCGCTGGTGATCGGCGCGGGTCCGGTCGGGCTGTTCCAGGCGTTCCAGCTCGGGCTTCTGGGTTTGTCGGTGCAGGTGGTGGACGTGCTGCCACAGGCTGGCGGCCAATGTGTCGCGCTCTATGCCGACAAGCCCATCTACGACATTCCCGGCGTGCCGGTGTGTACCGGTCGGGAGTTGACCGACCTCCTGCTGCGGCAGACTGCGCCCTTCCAGCCGGGTCTGCATTTCGGCCATGAGGTGCAGACGCTGCGCCCGCTGGGGGATGGTCGGTTCGAGGTCGGGACCCATGCGGGGCTGCAGTTTCTGGCGTGCAGCGTATTCATCGCAGCGGGCGTGGGTGCATTCACACCCCGGCGCCTCAAGGTCGCAGGACTGGAGGCGCATGAGCAGCGGCAGGTCTTTCACCACCCGGACGATCTGGCGCCATTCGCTGGCCAGCGTGTCCTTGTGGTGGGCGGCGATGACGCCGCACTGCACTGCGCGGCCGCGCTTGCCGAACACCCCCGAACGACCGACGTGACGCTGCTGCACAGGCGCGACCAGTTCACCGCCGAAGCCGATCTGCTGGCGCGTGTCGCTGCACTGCGGGCCAACGGGCGCCTGCGGGTCTGCATCGGCCAGATCACCGCCGCGCGTGCGCAAGGTGATCGCCTGGACGCCGTGACCGTGCTGGACGCGCAGGGCCTCGAAACGCTGTGCCCACTGGACGTACTGATCGTCTGCCAGGGACTGAGCCCGCGGTTGGGGCCGATCGCCGATTGGGGGCTTGCCCTGGAGCGCAAGCTGCTGCCGGTGGAGGTGGCCACGTTCGAGACCGTGGTGCCCGGGGTGTACGCCGTGGGCGACATCAACACCTATCCCGGCAAGAAGAAGCTGATCCTCTGCGGTTTCCACGAGGCCACCCTTGCCGCCCATGCCGCACACGACCGCCTGCGCCCGCAGGAGCGTGGCCCCCTGCTCTACACGACCAGCAGCGCCCTGCTGCACCGGCGCCTCGGGCTCACGGGCTGAGCCTGGCCCGCACGGGCACAGGCTTGTGCGCATTCCCTCACGGGGACAAGCCGGAATCACGCCTCGGGCCATCCAGCGTCCTGTGGTTTGACCGAAGGCGGTATCACACTGCCGATGTCAAAATCCGGCTCTTTGCGGACAGGGACTCCAACAGCGAACACCGCGGTCGTCACACAAGGCAGATTCAAGATGAAATGGTTCTTTCGGGTGGTGTCGGGTGTGCTGCTGGCCAATCTGGCATCCACCGCCGCCACGGCCGGTGAGGTGCTAGACCGGGTCCAGCGCAGCAGCGAGCTGCGGGTGTGTGTCTGGCCGGACTACTACGGCATCAGCTACCGCAACCCCAAGACCCGGCAGTTCACGGGCCTCGACATCGACATGTCGGCCGAATTCGCCCGCGAGCTGGGGGTGCGGCTGCACCACGTCGATTCCTCGTTCGCCACGCTGGTCGAGGATTTGCTGAAAGACCGCTGTGACATCGCGATGTTCGCGGTCGGTGTCCTGCCGCAACGCGAAAAAGTCCTGCGCTTCAGCCAGCCCTATCTGCAGAGCGACATCTACGCCGTCACCACCCGCAGCAGCCGGGTCGTGCGGCGCTGGGAGGACATCGACCAGCCGGGTGTGCAAGTCGCCGTGCAGGCGGGCACCTTCATGGAACCGGTCATGCGTGACGCGCTGCGGCAGGCCAGCATGGTGGTGATCCGCCCGCCGGCCACCCGCGAACAGGAACTCGAAGCGGGTCGGGTCGATGTCTTCATGACAGACTACCCTTACAGTCGGCGCCTGCTGGACAACGCAGAATGGGCGCGGCTGATCAGTCCCCCGCAACCGTTCCATGTCCTGCCCTATGCCTATGCCATCCGCCCCGGTGATGACGAATGGCTGGCCCGCGTCAACCGGTTCGTCACCGACATGCGCCAGGACGGGCGCCTGGAGAGTGCGGCCCGCAGACACCGCCTGTCCGAAACCGTGATCCGGCCGACCGCCCGTTGACCCACCCCATGAACCCGAAAGACCCGCCCATCCGCACAACCTGGCTGAGCAGCGCACACCTGGTCTGGGCTGGATCGGTGCTGGTGGTGGTGCTGGTCCTGCTGTCGGGCGCCTTCTCGGTCTACCAGCGTCAGGACACGGTCACACAGGAAACCCGGCGCACGCAGTTACTGGCGCGGCTGCTGGCGGATGAGACCACCCGAACGCTCGACGCCGCTGCGCTCACGTTGGCGATGGTCAGCCAGCGCATGCACCACCGCGAAGCGAGCGGTGGTGATCTGTCCGAGCGGTTGGTCGAGACCGTGCGCGGGCTGCCCTACATGCGCAGCCTCTCGGTGCTCGACGCCAATGGCAAGGTGGTGGTGAGTTCGAATGCAGCAGCGGTCGGCGCAGTGCTGGACACACACCTGCTCGGTCAGCCGGTCAATGCCAGCGAGGCTTGGCTTGGTCCATGGTTGCCGGGCCGGGATCTGATCGATGCCACCCGGCTGGGATCACCCACACAGGCCGGCACGCCCCGCACTCTGCCCGGCGTCGGCCTGATCACACTGGTCTACCGCAGTACCACACCCGATGGACAGCCTTGGCTGGCGGTGGCCGCACTGAATCCAGACTACCTCGCCAACCATTTCCAGCAGATGCTGGGCGAGCGGTCGCTGAACGCGGCATTGCTCGATTACCAGGGCCGCTTGCTGGCCAGTACCGAAGGTGTGCAGCGACTGCCCGGCTCTAGCGTACAGAGCCACCGGGCGCTGCAGGAGTTCCTGCCAGACCAGGAATACGGCAGCTACGAAGGCTTGGGGTTGGACGCGACCGCAGTGATCACCTCGTTCCGGGCAAGCCGCAAGCATCCGCTGCTGGTCGTGGTCGAGGAGCCGATGGCCGAAGTCACGGCCATCTGGCGCCGCAAGCTGGGTTGGCTGCTGGTCGTGAACCTCGTTGGCATGTTGCTGATCTTCGCTGGCACGGTCGCCGTTTGGCGCAGCTTGCGCGCGCACGAGCGCATGGCCTCGGTGCTCGACCGCACACGTGGCCGCCTCGAAGAGAGCGAACGCCACCTGCGCGCCGTGATCGAAGCGGCTCCAGCGCCGATGTTCGTGCTGGATCCGCTGGGGCGCTACGTGCTGGTGAACCAGGCGTTCGAGGATTTCCTCGGCGTGCGGCGCGATGACCTGATCGGACAGCGCGCCGACACCGATGCCACCCTGAGCCATCTGGCCTACCACCCGGTGCGCGACGTGGCACTGTGGGCGGGTGCGGGCCAGAGCAGCTACATGGAAAACATCGTGCTGCGCAGCGGTGCATCCCGACAGGCGCTGATCGCCAAGGTGGCGCTGACGCGCCCGGACGGCCGACCGGGCGGCGTGATCGGCAGCATCACCGATGTGACCAGCTTCCGCGAAGCAGAGCAGCGCGCGGCCGACGCGATGACCGCTTCGGCCACCGCCCACCGTGCCGAATCAGAGTTCATCGGCAACCTCAGCCACGCACTGCGTACACCGTTGCAGTCGATCATCGGTTTCTCCGAACTGGGCGTCATGCGCAGCCGCCACGACAGCGCGCAGCATGAGCTGTTCACCCACATCCAGAGCGGCGGGCAGCGAATGCTGTCGGTCGTCAATGACCTGCTTGATCTGTCGCGCGTCAAGAATGCGACCGGTACGCTGCACCGCAGCGATGCGGATACCGGCGACCTGATCGAGGAGGTGATCCGGCACGCACGGATCGATGCGCGGGCGCGCCAGATCGACATTGTCGTCAAGCCATGCGCCAACGGCATGGCGAGCGTGGACACCTTGCGGTTTCAGCAGGCGGTGCGCACGCTGATTGAGCGCGCCGTGCGGGTATCCCCCGCTGGGAGCGTGATCGAGGTCCGCGCGTCACGCGACAGCGAGGGCGCGCTGCATTGGTGGATTCACGATGCCGGATCGGGTCTGCCTGACAGCGAATGCGACATGATGTTTTCCGCCTTTTTCCAGCCACGCAGAAGCAGCGATGGCACAGGTGATGGCAGCGGATTGGCACTGGCCATCTGCCAGCAGATCCTGCGTGGACTCGACGGCAACGTGCAATGCAAGAACCATCCGAACGGCGGCAGCGTCTGCCACTTGGCCCTGCCGGCGCTGGATCGAACGCACGTTGCGGCACCGCACGATAAAGTTGCCTGAAACCATTGCACTAGCGCAGATACATGGCATACAATTGCGGTCTTGTCAGTTGTTGACAAAGCGCAATGCGATTCCCTGATAGCTCAGTTGGTAGAGCGACGGACTGTTAATCCGCAGGTCCCTGGTTCGAGTCCAGGTCGGGGAGCCAAATAAAATCGCGCTGAATGCCCTGCAAAGCGGTATTCGCAATTGCACAATTCCCTGATAGCTCAGTTGGTAGAGCGACGGACTGTTAATCCGCAGGTCCCTGGTTCGAGTCCAGGTCGGGGAGCCAA
>JBEEMX010000278.1:0-5124 GCA_041192465.1 Pseudomonadota bacterium
ATCCCCAAGCCCACAGGCACGGAGCAATATGGCTTCCACCAGGCTTCTGCGGTGTGCCCACTGCGTGCCCCATACCTGAAGCACGCGGACGCCGTGTTCCGCAATAGCATCAGCTTTCTCCTTGTGGTACTTGCCCGCGCGCTGGCCTGGTTTCGGGTCGTTCGGGTCTATGCTGGCGGGCAGCAGGTCCGAGTGAAAATACTCTCCGTCGTGCTCCACGGCTATGTGAAAGTGCGGAAGGTAGACGTCCACACGCTGCTTTCCGATCGCCACCCCGAGCTGCGCCTCCACACCATGTGACTCGAAGAAGGCCACCATCTCGCGCTCGGCCTCGCTAATGGTGTACCCGCAGGACGGGCACCCATAGCCTTCGAGGTGGGAATGCGCAGCTTGATGAAACGCCCCGTGTTTTTTGCAGTTGATGCCGACCTTGCTGTGCATGTTGACGTACAGCACCTCGGAGTAGTCGTACAGGTCGCTGTGAACCAGCTTCGCGCGCTCCAGCCATTCGGCCTGCGTGACGCGCACTGCGTCCCCGCCCGCCAGCGCCCCGCAAGCTGGGCAGCCACAGCCAAAGATGTGCTGGTTGGCAACCTGGTCAAACGCCCCGTGCTCTGGGCATACGATGGTCAGCTTCGCAGTGGACCCGCGGTACTCGGCATGGCTGTAGTCGTACTTGTCGCCGTGCGTAGCTCGTGCCCGCTCCACGAAAACGTTGATGTCGTGCCGGGTCTTCGAGTGTGCGGTGCGCCGGGCGCACACGCCGCAGTGCTGACCTTGCAGGTGGTTCCCAGCGGTCTGGAGGAATGGGCCGTGCTCCGGGCAGATGATGGTGCAATCAACGGCCGTGCCGGCGTAGACCGTCTGGCTGTAATCGTATCGGTCGCCGTGGATGGCGCGGGCGCGCTCGACGAATGTCTCGCCCTTCTCGGTCATCAGCCTTCGTTGTGCGGATGCTGCAGCGTCCTTGCCGCACTGCTTGCAACCCAGCCCGCGCAGGTGGACGTAGGCCAGCTGCTCGAACTCGCCATGCGCCGGGCATACGATGGTGAGCCTGGTTTTTTGGATGTTCTGCGGCTCGGCGGTATGGGTGTAGGTGTACTTGTCGCCGTGGATGGCGCGGGCGCGGGCAGTAAACTGGACGGGGTTCTTGGGAGCGGGCATTGGGTAGTCTGGTGAGCTGCGATGGACGCAGTATCTCCCATTCGTCCTGCACGGTCAACCCCCAATCGACACAACCCCCGCCGAGTCGTACACTCAGGCATTCCCCCACTGCTGGAGATCAGCGCCATGCATTCATCCGAAGTCGCCGCCCACATGCCCGAAGGTCTCAACGTGGTCGCCAGTCGGCACCTGGAGATGGCCGACGGCAAGTTCCCCATCGCCTGGGTCGACACCGAAGGCAACATGCTGCCGGTCGAGAAGTACAGCCTGCTGAGCATCCTGCCCGCCGGCTGCCGCTACCTCTTCGACGCCGACGACATCCGGGACGCCAGCCGCACTCGGGTCTACACCGGCGCCCAGACCGTGACGGACCCGAAGATCATCGGCCACGCCACCGGCGAGACGCCAGCCCCGGCCGCCGACCTGAAGCCCGAAGTCAGCCGCGCCCAGGCGCTGAGCGCCTTCAACAGCGTGCTCGGCTCGCCGACGCACCAGGTGCGGTAATGATTCGCGCGGGCACCCTCATCGAAGACGTCGCTCGGTACCTGAGCGATTTCGACTCGACCGAGCCGGAGTTCAACCACACGACCTGGTCCGCCATGGACCTGCGCGGCTACCTCCGCATGTCGCTGGCTTCCCTGATGAGTGCCCGCCCGAACGACTTCTCCAAGGTCGTCGAGATTCCGATGACCGGCACCGACATCGTGCCGCTGCCCACCGAGTGCGACCAGCTCCTGTCCATCGTCGGCTACCGCCGCACGGACGGCACGCTCGACACCACGGTGCGCAGTGTCGCCACCTCCACCCGGCCCGTCATGGCACGCGCCGTCTGCACCAACGCCAGCGTGGACCCCGGCAGTCTCCAGGTCGAGATTGCCGACGCCGGGCCGCGCGACTTCGTGATGAAGCCCGCCGTCACCGGTGGCTCGATGGTCGTGCGCTGCGTGGTCGAGCCAGCCCTCGGCGACCCGAACGCCGTGCTGGAGCTGCCCGGCAAGTACGAGGCGGTCCTGTTCAACTGGATGGTCAGCTACGCCATGGGCACCGAGGCCGAGTCCGTTGCCCTGCGCCAGCGCAGCGACGAGCACTGGAAGCGCGGGTCTGACCTGCTCACCCTGTCCATCAATGCGCGCAAGGCCGCGCGTCAGGCGGCCACCCAATGACCACCATCGCCGAGTTCGTCCCCTTCGTGGCCGTCAAGGTCGCCAAGGACATGCCGACCCAGAACATACAGCACGCCATCCGCGAGACGCTGGTGTTCTTCCTGGAGCAGACCCGCGCTGCCATCGACGAGACCTACGTGCTGGCCAACTGCAACGAGGCCGAGCTGCTGGTGCCCGTCCCGCCCTGTCACCGGCTGGTCGGCATCGACGGTGTCTACGAGGTGCCGAAGCAGCTCGGCCTCACCGGTCAGATTCGCTGGCGCCCCGACTGGACTGTCGTCCCCTTCGGCGACTGGCACCTCGACGAGGCCGACGGCAACCTGACCACCCTGTGGGTCGCCCCCCAGGTCCACGCCCGCCGCTTCGCCATCCGCTACAGCTGGACCCCAAAGCGCAGCGCCACCTGCGAGGTGCCCGAGTGGGTGTTCGAGCGGTTCGTGGACGCCATCGCTGACGGGGCGCTGGCCTACCTGCACAGCAACGCCGCCGACGAGGGGGCCAGCGATCGCTTCGCCGCCATGTCGGCGAAGGGCTTCAAGATGGCCATCGACGAGGTCAAGCGCCGCAAGGCCGCCCAGTACGGGCCGCGCGAGATGACCGTCTCCTCCCGCCACTTCTTCAGGGGCTGACCATGAGCGGCATCCGCTTCAAGTTCTCCGGGGTCGTCAGCAGCAACTGCAGCTCCGTCGTGCCCAACCTGTCGTCCTGCGTGCCTGAGTGCTGCGCGCCGATGCACAGCAAGTGCCAGCCCATGGTCCCAATGCGGGACTACAACCTGGTCAAGCCGCGCGCCGAGGAGTCCTGCTTCACGCTGGGCGTCGGGGCCTGCAGCACCGAGGTCGTCCACGCCGCGCGCAACTGCATCCAGATGCACATCCGCCGCCGAGGCGACTGCCTGGTGCTACTGAAGCTGGCCGCCCTGCGCGCGACGCTGGAGGGGGCAGCCTGCTTCTCCTGGCCCGTCGAGTTCTGGCGGCTCACCGACGGCGAGTTCGAGGGCGACATCTACGTGAACGGCAAGACTTGCCTCACCGTCGGCCTGCGCATGCAGGGCTGCAGCATCGCGCTGCTGGCCTACAGCCAGACCGAGGGCCTGCTGTGCGGCCTGCCCCAGGACGCCTGCGTGGCCCCGATTGACGACACCCCCGTGGCGCTGCCCACCTCCGTACCCTGCGAGACTTGCTGATGCTTGAAGCCAACCACGTAGGCAACACCGCCACTCTGGCCATCCCGCTGAGTGCTGTCGCCACCACGCTGTACGTCCCCGCCGGACGAGGCCCTGCCTTCTCCGTCGGCGCGGGCAACCACTACTACCTGACCCTGCGCGACGACAGCAACTCCGTCGAGCGCGTCAAGGTCACCGCCCGCATCGGCGACGTGCTCACCGTGGTGCGTGGCCAGGACGGCACCATCGGCCGGGCCTGGAACCAGGGCGCCTGTCTCAAGATCGAGTGGAGCCCGGCCATGATGTGCGAGTTCGTCACGACCTGCCTCAACCAGACGCAGACCCCGAGCGGTGTGGCGGCCGGCACCTACTGCCTGTCCAAGTGCACCTGCATCGACGTGGGCTCGGATGGCCGACTGACCAAGATCGAACTCGGTACCGGGTGCTGACATGCTGCGAATCCTCCCCTTCCAATTCGTCCTGTCCTCGGTCATGAACAGCACCGACAACGTGCTGAAGGTCAGCCACACCGACGGCATGTTCCTCACCCAGTGGCTCGGCATCGGCGACCACACCTACCTCATCCTGCAGGACGCTCGCGGCTGGGAGGTGGTGAAGTACACCCACACCTCGGCGCTCACCCCCATCAGCGGCATCGACGTGCTGGCCATCGACCGCGCGCAGCACAACACCGTCCGCCGCTCCTGGCCCATCGGGCAGTGCCTCCTTGCCGACCGCAACGAAGGCACCCTGCGCGAGTTCGACATCCAGCAGGCGGGGTAAGTCATGGTCAAGCCTCCGCGCACCAAGGCCGAGTACGAGTGGGCGCTCTACGAGGCCGAGGGTGGCGGCCCCAAGCCCCGCGCCCCGACCGTTACCGAGCTGGCTGCGTGGTCGCAGCCCACCATGACGGAAGTCCTCGGTACCCCCGAACCCATCGCACCCCCAGCGCCAGCACCGGAGCCCGTCATGGCCGAGCAGAAAACAAAGAAGCCGAACAAGGCAGACCGTCAGGCGAAGTTCTACGCGGACAACGAAGCGTATCGGTCCCGGGAACTCGCCGCCGCACAAGCCCAGCACGCGCTGGCACCGGATGGGCGGACTGCGATGCAACTTCAGTTTGCTGATGCGGAGCACGGTCTCGCGCAGTCCCAGCGTGCGGAGTTCCTGGCTGGCAGTCAGCCAGCTACGGCTACGACTCCGGCTCCGGCCCCGACCCCAGCACCGGAGCCCGTCATGGCCGAGCCGAAACCCAAGAAGACCCGCACCCGCGCCGGTCCCGTCCAGCCCGACCTGGGCTACCAGCGCAGCAGCGGCTCGATGCCTCGCGTGCAGGGCGAGATGTTCGGCGCGCCGCCCGCTCCCGCAGGCCAGCCGTTCTACTCCGACAACACCGGCTTCACGTTCAACGAGGGGCAGCACCCCACGTTGGGCGGAAACGTCAACGACATGTACGCCGCCAGCGGCAACGAGCGGGCCGCAGCCCCGCTCCGACTGGGCCATGACCCAGCTCTGGATGCGGCCGACATGCGCGGTCCCAGCATGAACCGCGTGCTTGGCCGAGGCCCTGAAGCAGGCTGGAACGGCCCCCAGTTCGGCGGGCAGGTGTCACCCATCCAGGGCTGGGAAGGC
>JBEEMX010000279.1:0-5116 GCA_041192465.1 Pseudomonadota bacterium
GCTTGTTCGTGCTCGACTGCATCGCCTCGGGTGCGATGTGGGTGAACATGGCCGAGACCGGTGTCGATGTGCTGATCAGCGCACCGCAAAAAGGCTGGAGCGGCTCGCCGTGCTGCGCATTCGTGATGCTGAGCGAGTTGGCCCGCGCACGGATCGATGGCACCACCAGCACCAGCTTCGCGTGTGACCTGAAAAAATGGCTCCAGGTCATGGAAACTTATGAAAGCGGCGCCCACGTCTACCACACCACCATGCCGACCGATGCGCTGACCCAATGCTTGGCGGCGATGGAAGAAACACGGGTCAGCGGGTTTGCCTATCTGAAGGCGCAGCAGGCGGAACTTGGCCGTCGGGTGCGTGAACTGATGGTGCGCCGTGGTTTTCCGAGCGTCGCGGCCGAGGGTTTCCAGGCGCCGGGTGTGGTGGTGAGCTACACGACCGATCCGGAACTCCAGTCGGCGAAGAAGTTCATCGCACAGGGCTTGCAGACGGCCTCGGGTGTGCCGCTGCAGTGCGACGAGCCGGCGGAGTTCCGCAGTTTCCGCCTCGGCCTGTTCGGGCTGGAGAAGCTGCACCACCTCGACCGCAGTGTGGCGGCCCTGGACGCAGCGCTCGACCGCATCCTGGATCCCGTCACTACCTGAAGCTGGCGTCGCTCACGGCCGGCGCCAGACCCGGTCGTGCAGCACCATGCCGACCACCAGGGCCGCGACGAACAAGGCTGCATCGCCCCAACCCGCCCCCAGCGCCACCAGCGCCGGGCCGGGACAAAACCCCGCCAAGCCCCAGCCCACGCCGAACAGCAAACCGCCGATGACCAGCGGGGCATCGATGTGGGTGGAGGCGGGCCAGTTCAGCGGCTCGCCCAGCCAGGTGGTGCCGCGGCGCCGTGCGAGGGCAAAGGTCACCAGCCCGACACCGACCGCCGCACCCATCACCAGTGCGAGGCTCGGATCCCAGGCACCTGCGAGGTCCAGAAAGGCTTGCACCTTGAGCGGCTGCGTCATGCCTGCCGCGATCAGCCCCAGCCCGAACACCACGCCCGCCAGCAGCGCGAACAGCGAGCGCATGGTCGAAGTTGTCATGTCCATCGTCTCCGTGTTCAGGCCAGCAGGTGGCGGGTGACCAGCACTGTGGTGAAGCCTGCGCCCATGAAGGCGACCACATTCACCAGCGAGCGCACCGACAGTCGGCTCAGACCGCAGACACCGTGGCCGCTGGTGCAGCCATTGCCCATGCGGGTGCCGAAACCGACCAGCAGACCCGCAAGCACGGTCGTGCCGGCGGAGCTGTTCGACACCATCGGCGGCAGCTCCGCCCAAAGGCGCCAGATCCACGGTGACACCAGCAGCCCCAGCACGAACAACAGCCGCACCGCGTGGACGCCCAGCGGCTTGCGCCGCAGCAAGGCGGACAGTGGTTCGGCCAGGATGCCCGCGATGCCCGCGATGCGACCGCTGCCCAGCAGGTACAGCGCAGAAGCCACGCCGATCAGCGCGCCCCCGACCAGCGCACTGCCGGGGGTGAAGTGGTTCCAGTCGATGTTCATGCAACCATGATACCCCATGGGGCATATTGCCTGTGCTGTTGCAGTGTGCTGTTTGGCCGTGAATTACACCCGAACACTACCCGTTGGATGCCCTGTTTGTCCGGGGGCGTGTGCGGTATTGCACGGCCTAAGCATGCCAATTCAAGCGATGGTACAGGGCAGTTTATTGCATGATTCCGGCACCACGGCCCCCTACTCAGACTGAGCAATCCATGCACGGCTCCATCTCCGTTCTCCATGTCGGTGCCGATGCACCTCTGACCTCAGACTCTCGTTTCGGCCGCTGCGTCTGGCGCTTGTGCGAGACGCTGGGGGCTGCGCAGGCTGCGTTGGCGGAATCCACGCCAGAGGCCATCCTGGTGACCTGCACCGACGAGGAGCAGGCCAAGATGCTGCCGTACTGGGCGGCATGGACGCAGGCGGTGCTGGCGGCGGCCGTGGTGGTGCGGGTGCCGCAGCCCTCGCGCGAATTGATGCTGAGCCTGTTGCGCGCTGGCGTGCAGGATGTGTTGCCGACCGAGCAATCGGACGACGAATCGATCGGCCGCAGCCTGTGTCTGGCGATCGAGCGCAAGCGGCAGGAGCAGGAGCTGCGCCGTGCGTGGTCGATCGACTTGGCCACGGGACTGCCGAACCGGGTGCAGTTGATGGAGCTGCTGCACCAGCTCTGCGCGCTGCGCGAGCGCGAGCCGGCGCCCATGGGCCTGCTGGTGCTCCGCGTGGAGGGCCTGGCGAGCACGGAAGCCCGGCTTGGCGTGGCGGCGGCGCAGGCGCTGCGGCGCAAGCTGGCGGTGCGGTTGCGCAGCGGGTTGCGGGCGAGCGACGTGGTGTCCGCGCTGGCACCTGATGCGTTTGCGGTGGTGCTGACCCGGCTGGAAGCACCGGAGGACGGCGACCGTGTGGCGCAAAAGCTGTCGCAGATGCTGCGAGAGCCCTTCATGGTCAGCGCACAGACGGCGGTGGTCACGGTGTCCACCGGTCTGGCCGTCTATCCGACCGATGCGCGCCAACCCGACGAGATGCTCAAATTGGCGCTGTCCGCGGCCGCCGCCAGCCGTGGCCTGGGTCGGCAGGGGTTTGCCGACCGCCAGGAGCGCGGCGCTGCCCCTGCTGCCAACGACGATTGACGCCGCTGGCGCTGCTGCTGCCGTCGCTGCTCCTCAGCGCAGGATGTCGCCGATGCAGAGGTACTTCGTCTCGACGTAATCCTCGATGCCCTGGTGCGAACCTTCGCGCCCCAGCCCCGATTGCTTCACGCCACCGAACGGCACCTCGGCCACCGAGATCAGCCCGGTGTTGATGCCGACCATGCCGTACTCCAGCGCCTCGCCGACGCGGAAGATGCGGCCGATGTCGCGGCTGTAGAAGTAGCTCGCCAGCCCGAACTCGGTGGCGTTGGCCAGCGCGACCACCTCGGCTTCGGTCTTGAAGCGGAACACGGGCGCCACCGGGCCGAAGGTTTCCTCGCGGGAGCAGAGCATGTCCTGCGTCACGTCGGCCAGCACGGTCGGCGCGTAGAACCGCTCGCCGATGCGCGTGCCGCCGACCACGACGCGGGCACCCTTGGCCAGCGCATCGGCCACATGCGCCTCGACCTTGGCGATGGCCTGCGCGTCGATCATCGGACCCTGGTTCACGCCCGCCTCGAAGCCGTTGCCGACCTTGATGACCACCGCCTTGGCCGCGAGCTTGTGGACGAACTGGTCGTACACGGCTTCCTGCACATAGATGCGGTTCGCACAGACGCAGGTCTGGCCGGCGTTGCGGTACTTGGAGATCATCGCGCCCTCGACGGCGGAGTCGATGTCGGCGTCGTCGAAGACGATGAAGGGCGCGTTGCCGCCGAGTTCGAGCGAGAGCTTCTTGATGGTCGGGGCGCACTGCTTCATCAGGATGCGGCCGACTTCGGTGGAGCCGGTGAAGCTCAGGTGGCGCACGGTGTCCGAGGCGCACAGCACGTTGCCGATCTCGATCGACGAGTCGGCGTCGCCGGTCAGGATGTTGAGCACGCCGGGGGGCATGCCGGCGCGCTGGGCGAGTTCGGCGCAGGCCAGCGCGGACAGGGGCGTCTGCTCGGCCGGCTTGATGATGACGGGGCAGCCGGCGGCCAGCGCGGGGGCGACCTTGCGCGTGATCATCGCAATCGGGAAATTCCACGGGGTGATGGCCGCGCAGACGCCGATGGGCTGCTTCAGGATGACGTAACGCTTGTTGTTGTCGGTCGAGGGAATGGTCTCACCGTAGATGCGCTTGGCCTCCTCGGCGAACCACTCGACGAAGCTCGCGCCGTAGATGACTTCACCGCGGGCCTCGGGTAGCGGTTTTCCCTGTTCGGCGGTCATGATGCGGGCGAGGTCGTCGGCGTGCTGGAGCAGCAGCGCGTACCACTTCATCAGGATCGCGCCGCGCTCCTTGGCGGTCTTGCTGCGCCAGGCGGGCCACGCGGCGTTCGCGGCGGCGATGGCGACTTCGGTCTCGGCGGCGCCCAGCAGCGCGACATCGACCAGCTTCTCACCCGTGGCAGGGTCGGTCACGTCGAAGCGGCTGCTGCCGGCGACCCACTCGCCATTGATGAGGGCGTCGGTCTTGAGCAGCGACGGGTCGGCGAGCAGGGCGAGGGGTGAGGTGGGGGTGGGCGTGGGCGTGGGCGTGGGCGTCATAGGGGTGGGCGGGTGGAGGGCGGGAATTGTTGGCGGTGACTGTACGCCTGCGGGCGTGGGCGTGCTTTCATGCGCCAACTCATCTTGCCCATGTTTTAAAAGCTACTAACAGCTAAACATTAATACACAGAGCAATCAACAATCAAACCAGAGCCCCCCGGCAAGCCGGGAGTCTTGAACAACCAACTGTCTTTTGCGGTCTTCCGCTGTCATGCCGTCGCGTCGAAGCAGTCCGACAGGATCGCCATGCCTTCATCCAGCAGGGCATCCGCCGCCGTCAGTGGCACCAGAATACGCACCACATTCGCATAGACCCCACACGACAGCAGCACCAGCCCCCGCCGCAGCGCCTCCGCGACCACCCGGCGAGTGCGGTCCGCGTCCGGCTGATGCACATCGCCGTCTTTGAACAGCTCGATCGCCACCATCGCCCCCAGCCCGCGCACATCGCCCACCACGGCATGCCGCCCGGCGATCGCCCGCAGCCCGCCCATCAACCGCTCGCCAACCGCGCGGCTGCGCGCCAGCAGGTTCTCGCGCTCGAACGTCTCGATCACCGCCAGCGCCGCCGCACACGCGATCGGGCTGCCCGCATACGTGCCGCCCAGCCCGCCGACCGCCGCCGCGTCCATCACCTCCGCCCGCCCCGTGATCGCCGACAGCGGAAACCCCCCCGCCAGCGACTTCGCCATCGTGATGATGTCCGGCGCCACCCCCGCCTGTTCGAACCACTGGTCACTCGTCAGCCAGGTGCCCGTGCGGCCCGCGCCGGTCTGCACCTCGTCGGCGATCAGCAGGATGCCGTGCTGGTCGCACAAGGCCCGCAGCGCCTTCACGAACTCGATCGGCGCGATGTAGAAACCGCCTTCGCCCTGCACCGGCTCGATGATGATCGCCGCGACCCGCG
>JBEEMX010000280.1:0-5110 GCA_041192465.1 Pseudomonadota bacterium
CGCCTGCTGTGCGAGTGGTACCTGCGCGTGCGCAAGTCGAGCTGAGGCCCCGGCCGCCCTGGCTCCGGGAGGCACCGGGGCAGCCAACCATTGCAAGGTGAACCATGTTCCAGCAGATCATCGACCGCAGGCTCTCCGGCAAGAACAAGTCGATCGGCAACCGCGAGCGCTTCCTGCGTCGTTACAAGGACCAGATCAGGGGGGCTGTGCGGCGGGCCATCGACGGGCGCGGCATCCGCGACCTGGAGCGTGGCGAGGACATCCACATCCCGAAGAAGGACATCAGCGAGCCGGTCTTCCACCACGGGCAGGGCGGCCAGCGTGACATGGTCCACCCCGGCAACCAGGACTACGTGGCCGGCGACCGCATCAAGCGGCCCAAGGGCGGCGGGGCCGGTGGCGGCTCGGGCCAGGGCCAGGCGAGCGACTCCGGCGAAGGCGAGGACGATTTTGTCTTCTCCCTGAGCAAGGAAGAGTTCATGCAGGTCTTCTTCGAGGATCTGGCGCTGCCGCACCTCATCCGCACCCAGATCGCCGAGACGCCCGAGTGGAAGAGCCACCGCGCCGGCTTCACCAACGACGGCACGCCCAGCAACCTGCACATCGTGCGCTCGATGCGCGGCGCGCTCGGTCGGCGCATCGCGCTGGGCAACGACAGCCGGCGCGAGCTGCGCCACCTCGAACACCAGCTCGCCGAACTGCAGGCGCATCCGCACCCCACCGACCTGCTCGCCGAGAAGGTGCTGCTGGACCTGCAGACCCGCATCGCCGAGCTGCGCACGCGGCTCGGCCGCATCCCCTTCCTCGACCCGATCGACCTGCGCTTCCGCAGCCGCGTGAAGGTGCCGGTGCCGACGTCCAAGGCGGTGATGTTCTGCGTGATGGACGTGTCCGGCTCGATGGACGAGGGGCGCAAGGAGCTGTCCAAGCGCTTCTTCATCCTGCTCTACCTGTTCCTGACCCGGCACTACGAGAAGATCGACATCGTCTTCATCCGCCACCACACGCAGGCGCAGGAGGTGGACGAGCAGGGCTTCTTCCACTCGACTGAAACCGGCGGCACGGTGGTGTCCAGCGCGCTGGTGCTGATGGAGGAAATCATCCGCGCCCGCTACCCGAGCGACCAGTGGAACATCTACGGCGCCCAGGCCAGCGACGGCGACAACTGGCACCACGACTCGGGCCGCTGCCGCGAGATCCTGCAGAACAAGATCCTGCCGCTGTGCCGCTACTTCGCCTACGTGCAGGTGGCCGAGCCGGAGCAGAACCTGTGGGACGAATATGTCAGGCTCGCCGAGGTGTCGGGACCGCATTTCGCGATGCGCAAGGTGACGAGCGCCGACCAGATCTACCCGGTGTTCCGTGACCTGTTCAAGAAGGAAGGAGCCACCGCATGAAATCGATCCCCATGCCCGCCGTCGCCATGAAGGATCTGCACGACGGCCCGCTTCCGGCGCCCGAGCGTGCGGCCGAGCCGCTGCCGAGCCCGAGTGACTGGAGCTTCGAGCTGATCGATCAGTACCACCACGTGATCCGCCGCACTGCGGCCCGCTTCGGTCTCGACACCTATCCCAACCAGCTGGAGATCATCACCGCCGAGCAGATGATGGACGCCTACGCCAGCGTCGGCATGCCGGTGAACTACCGCCACTGGAGCTACGGCAAGGAGTTCATCTCCACCGAGAAGAACTACAAGCGCGGCCACATGGGCCTGGCCTACGAGATCGTCATCAACTCGAATCCCTGCATCAGCTACCTGATGGAGGAGAACTCGATGCCGATGCAGGCTCTCGTCATCGCCCACGCCGCCTACGGCCACAACAGCTTCTTCAAGGGCAACTACCTGTTCCGCATGTGGACGGACGCGGCGTCGATCATCGACTACCTCGTCTACGCCAAGCACTACGTCGCCGACTGCGAGGAGCGCCACGGCATCGACACCGTGGAGGCCTTCCTCGACAGTTGCCACGCGCTGATGAACCACGGCGTGGACCGCTACCGCCGCCCGAGCAAGAAGACCCTCGCGCAGGAACTTTCCGAGCGCAAGGACCGCGAGGCCTATGCCCAGCAGCAGGTCAACGACCTCTGGCGCACGCTGCCGCGCCGCGCCGAGAAGGCCGAGGAAGCGCTCGGCAACCGCCGCTTCCCCGAGGAGCCGCAGGAGAACCTGCTGTACTTCTTCGAGAAGAACGCCCCGCTGCTCGAACCCTGGCAGCGCGAGATCGTGCGCATCGTGCGCAAGGTGGCGCAGTACTTCTACCCGCAGCGGCAGAGCCAGGTCATGAACGAAGGCTGGGCCACCTTCTGGCACCACCGGCTGCTCAACACGATGTACGACGACGGCCACCTGACCGACGGCGTGATGATCGAGTGGCTCAAGTCGCACACCAACGTGGTCTACCAGCCGCGCGTGGGTGACCGGGGCTACAGCGGCATCAACCCGTATGCGCTCGGCTTCGCGATGTACACCGACATCAAGCGCATCTGCGAGGAGCCGACCGAGGAGGACCGCCAGTGGTTCCCCGAGCTGGCCGGCACGCCGTGGCTGCCCGCCTTCGACCAGGCGATGCGCAACTTCAAGGACGAGAGCTTCATCGGCCAGTACCTCAGCCCCAAGCTGATGCGCGACCTGCGCCTGTTCGCGCTGCACGACGACGACAAGAAGCCCGAGATCGAGGTCAGTGCGATCCACGACGACAGCGGTTACCGGCGGGTGCGCGAGATGCTGTCACGCCAGTACGACCTGGGCAGCCGCGAGCCGAACATCCAGGTCTGGAACGTCAACCTGCGCGGCGACCGCTCGCTGACGCTGCGGCATTTTCAGCACCAGGACCGCCCGCTGGCCGACAGTGCCGTCGAGGTGCTCAAGCACGTGGCGCGGCTGTGGGGCTTCGCGGTGTTCCTGGAGAGCGTCAACGGCAAGGGCGACGTGACGAAGCGGTGGGGCGTGCCGGCGCCGGCATCGTCGAACTGACCCTGTACCACCCATGCGGCCAAGCAGAAGGCCAGAAGGCCAGAAAGCCGACCCGGTAACGGGTCGGCTTTCTGCTTTCTGGGAGAGCGAATCAGCCCGTGAACCGCGTGACCGCCAGCATCAGCCCGATCAGCGCCAGTCCGGACACCCCCGCGATGCCCAGCGTGAGCTTCTTCAGCCGGTCCTGCATCCGGGCCTGCTCGGCGGCGCGGTCCTCGGTCAACGCGGTGATCCGGGACTGCAGCGCGTCCTGCGCCATGCGGTGCTGCGAGAGCAGGTCGCCCATGTCCTCGACCCGGTTGTGCTCGTGGTCGAGCTGCCGCTGCATCAGCGCCAGGTCATCGGCCAGCAGGCGCTCGGCCTGGTCGCGGGCGTCGGTGTCGGCACGCACGGCGTTGCGCAAGGTCTCCACCTTGGCGTTCTGCGCGTCGGCGATGGTCTGCACCCATTCGCAGGCGGTATCGACGCGCGCGGTGGCGTCCGTCAGCGTCTGCTGGATCTGCGCCTGCAGCTCCTCGCGGGTCTTGCGGTTGTCCTGACCGACTTCGGCGAGGCGCTGGGTCGAGGCCACCAGTCCGTTGCGCAACTCCAGCAGCTGGCGCATGACCTGCTGCATCTCGGTGCTGTGGACGCCCTGTGCCTGCTGGTGCTCGGCCAGCGTGGCGTGCGCCTGCTTGACCTTCTGCTGCAGCGTGCGGGTGGCCGTCTGCTGCGAGCCGAGCGCGTCCTGCTGGCGCTGGAGCTGTTGCGACTGGACCACCGACAGCACGACCAATTGCCCCAGAGTCTTGGCCAGTGCCGAGACCTCCAGATCCGCTGTGCCCGGCCGGTGGTCGCCTGCAGCGATGGCCTGCCACAGCGGCTGCAGCGAGTCGTGCATTCCGACGGGGCCATGGATGCGCTGGAAATCGTCCAGCCGCCGGAAGTGGCGGCGGAAGTCGTTGACGATGCCGTCGAAATCCGCGTTCTGCAGGACGTCCTGCGGCACGTTGATTTGGGCGATCTGGCTGATGATTTCGGACATGGCCCATTCTAGGAAGCCTGCCGATCCGCCTGGGGGCCGATATCGCGGGACGATCTGACGCAATCTCAGGCTTTGCGCCGCTCACACCGCAAAGATCTTCCCCGGATTCATGATGTCCTTCGGGTCCAGCGCCTGCTTGATCGCCCGCATCAGCCCGACCGCGCCCGCGCCGGCCTCGTCGAGCAGGAAGCCCATCTTGTGCAGCCCCACGCCGTGCTCGCCGCTGCAGGTGCCTTCCATGCGCAGCGTGCGCTCGACCAGCCGGTGGTTCAGCGCCTCGGCGAGTTCGCGTTCGGCGGGCTGGTCGGGGTCGATCAGGTAGCCGAAGTGGAAGTTGCCGTCGCCGACGTGGCCGACGAGGAAGTAGGGCAGGCCGCTCGCATCGACATCGGCCACCGATTCGGCGATCAGCTCGGCCAGCCGCGAGATCGGCACGCAGGCGTCCGTGGACATCGCCCGGCAGCCGGGCCGGCTCTGGATCGCGGCGAAGTAGGCGTGGTGGCGGGCGGTCCACAGCCGGGTGCGCTCCTCCGGGGTGGAGGCCCACTCGAACGCTTCGCCGCCGTGCTCGGCGGCGATGTCCTGCACCGTCTGCGCCTGCTCGGCCACGCTGGCGGGCGAGCCGTGGAACTCCATCAGCAGCATTGGCCGCTCGGCGAGCCCCAGGCCGCTGTGCCGGTTGACCAGCCCGACGGTGTTGGCGTCCACCAGCTCGACGCGCGCAATCGGCACGCCCATCTGGATGGTCATGATCGTGGTCTGCACCGCCGCGTCGATGCTCGGGAAGTGGCAGACCGCCGCCGACACCGCCTCGGGCAGCGGGTAGAGCTTCAGCGTGATCTCGGTCATCACGCCGAGCGTGCCCTCGCTGCCGACGAACAGCCGTGTCAGGTCGTAGCCGGCAGCGGACTTGCGTGCCCGCGTGCCGGTGTGGATCCATTCGCCGGACGCCGTGACGACACCCAGGCCCAGCACGTTCTCGCGCATCGTGCCGTAGCGCACCGCGTTGGTCCCTGAGGCGCGGGTGGCCGCCATGCCGCCGAGCGAGGCGTCGGCGCCGGGGTCGATCGGGAAGAACAGGCCCGTGTCGCGGATCTCGCGGTTGAGCTGCG
>JBEEMX010000281.1:0-5099 GCA_041192465.1 Pseudomonadota bacterium
ATGATCACGGCCCTGCGCACGGGCGCCCTCGACATGTCGGCCAACTCGCAAGGGGCGATGGCCAACGCGGTGCCGGAGTACGCCGCGTTCGGGATGCCCTTCCTGTTCGCCAACCTGTCGCAAGCGTGGAAGCTGCTCGATGGTCCGCTGGGCAAGGAGCTGGCCGACAAGAGCGCCGAGAAGGGCATGGTCGTGCTGGGCTACTGGGACAACGGCATCCGCCACATGAGCAACAGCAAGAAGCCGCTGCTCAAGCCGGAAGACCTGAAGGGGATGAAGATGCGCACGCCGCCGGACGCGGTGACGGTGGACATCATGCAAGCCCTCGGGGCCGAGGCGCAGCAGATCAAGTTCGCCGAGCTGTACGTGGCGCTGCAGCAAGGCGTGGTGGACGGGCAGGAAAACCCGCTGATGAACATCCACGCCAGCAAGCTCTACGAAGTGCAGAAGTTCATCTCGCTGACGGGCCACAAGTACGAGATGACGCCCTTCGTGATGAGCAAGCGCACCTGGGACAAGCTGTCCGACGCCGACCGCAAGGCCGTGCAGGAGTCCGCCGCCGAGGCCACCACGATGCAGCGCCGCCTGTCGCAGGAAGCCGATGACAAGCTCATCGCCGACCTGAAGGCCAAGGGCGTGCGCGTGGACACCGTGGACAAGTCGGCGTTCGAGAAGAGCACCGCCAACGTCGATGACAAGTGGATGGCCAGCCCGATCGGCCCGTTCGTCAAGAAGGTCATCGCCGGCGCCCGCGCCAACTGACCCACGGCCGTGCCGAGCTGACCCGCTGGCCGTTCTGGCCAGCGTTCCAACGTCTTACCCAGGGAGATGGCCATGCGCCATGCTGACCAAGGCGCGAGCCTGCTTGAACGCGGTGTGACCGGGCTGTGCCGGGGCGTGCTGTGGGTGTCCACTTCGGTGATCTTCGTGATCCTGGTGGCCAACACGGTGTTGCGCTATGCCACCGGGTCCAGCCTGCAGTGGGCCAACGAGGTGCCCGAGCTGCTGTTCCCGTGGCTGGTGATGGCCGGCGTGGTGCTGGCCGCGCAGCAGGGGGCGCACATCGCCACCACCTTCCTGATGGAGGCGGTGTCGCCGGCGGTCGGGCGCCTCGTCGCCGTACTGAGCTGGGGGGTGGTCGCGGGGCTGTACGCGACGCTGACGGTCTCGACCTGGCGGATGCTGGACATCGTGCATGACGAGAAGTCGCCGATCCTGCAACTGCCGGGGTCGATCACCTACGCCTGCGTGATGGTCGGCATGGCGCTGCTGGCAGTGCTGGCGGTGCAGTCGGCGTGGCGCGCCTGGACGACCACCCCGACCACCGCCGACCCTTCCGCCGAACCCGTCGTGCCGGTGGCGCACTGGTGAGCCGCGTCCGATCCAACCCCACACCCGCGAAGACCTCGACATGAGTGCCCTCATCCTTCTCGTGTTCATGGGTGCGGCCATCGCGGCCATGCCCATTGCCCATGCCCTGCTGCTCGCCGCCATGGCCGCAGCCGCCACGTCCGACCGGGTGCCGCTCGACCTGCTGGTGCAGCAGATGGTGGCCCAGGTGCAGAGCTTCCCGCTCATCGCCATCCCCTTCTTCATGCTGACCGGCACCTTGATGATGGGCGGCAAGCTCGGGGAAGCCTTGGTCGGCGTGCTCTCCGCACTGATCGGCCGCTACCACGGCGGGCCGGCGCAGGTGGGCGTGCTGTCCTCGACGCTGTTCGGCGGCGTGTCCGGCTCGGCGGTGGCGGATGCCTCGGCCATCGGCTCGCTGCTCATCCCCTGGCACAAGCGGCTGGGCTATCCGGCGGCGTTCTCGGCGGCCACGCTGGCGGCAGCGGCCACGATCGACATCCTGATCCCGCCGTCGATCCCGATGATCCTGTTCGCGCTGTCGTCCAACGCATCGATCGCCTCGCTGTTCGTGGCGGGCGTGCTGCCGGGGCTGCTGATGTGCGCGGGCTTCATGGCGGCGTGCTGGTGGGTGGGCAAGCGGCGCAATTTCCCGCGCGACACCACCCCATTCAACGCCACCGCCTTCACCCGGCACCTCGCCTACGCCTCGCCCGCGGTGGTGCTGCCGGTGCTGATCATCGTTTTCCTGCGCTTCGGCATCGCCACGCCGACCGAAGTCGCCGTGCTGTCCACGCTCTACGCTGGGGTGGTCTCGGCCGTGATCTACCGCGACCTCGGCTGGAAGCGCCTGAACGCCGCCGTCATCGAGGCGGGTCTGGCCACGGGCGTGGTGCTGCTGGTGATCATGGCGTCGGCGGCCATCGGCTGGCTGCTCACCTTCGACCAGATGCCGCAAGGCGTCGTGCAGTGGGTGCAGCAGAACGTGCAGTCCAAGTGGCTGGTCATCCTGATGATGAACCTGCTGATGCTGTTCCTGGGCATGTTCATCGACCTGCCGGCCGCCGTGCTGCTGCTGACGCCCGTGTTCGTGCCGCTGGCCAACAGCATCGGCATGGACATGACGCAGCTCGGAATCATGATGGTCGTCAACCTCGCCATCGGCCTCTACACCCCGCCGGTCGGCACGACGCTGTTCATCACCAGCGCGCTGGCCAAGGTCAAGGTGGGCCAGACGGTGCGCGAACTCGGGCCGTTCTACCTCGTCGCGTTCTTCGTGCTGGTGCTCGTGTCCTACGTGCCGGCCAGCATCCTGCGCTGAACCGTTTCTCTCTCGATCCGAAGGACTTTCCATGACCGACACGTCCGCCCGACTGGACGACCTGGACGCGCTCGCCGCCGCCGCCCACCGCATCCGCCGCTACGCGCTGCGCATGGGCGAGGTCCAGGGCCAGGGCTATGTGGGCCAGGCCCTCGGCTGGGCCGACGTGCTGGCCGTCGCCTACCGGCACGCGCTGCACCTCCAACCCCACGACCCGCAGTGGGAGGGCCGTGACCGCTTCCTGCTCTCGCACGGCCACTACGCCATCGCGCACTACGCCGCCCTGATCGAAGCCGGCGTCCTGCCCGAAAGCGAGCTGGAGACCTACGGCAGCGACGACAGCCGCCTGCCGATGTCGGGCATGGCGACCTACACGCCCGGCATGGAGATGTCCGGCGGCTCGCTCGGCCAGGGGCTGATCATCGGGGTCGGCATGGCGCTCGGACTGAAGCAGAAGAAGAACCCGGCCTTCGTCTACAACTCGATGTCCGATGGCGAACTCGACGAAGGCTCGACCTGGGAAGCCGCGATGGGCGCCGCCCACCACCGGCTCGACAACCTGATCTGCCTGATCGACATCAACAACCAGCAGGCAGACGGCCCCTCCAGCAAGGTCATGGGCTTCGAACCGCTGGCGGACAAGTGGGCGGCGTTCGGCTGGCATGTGCAGCGGGTGGACGGCAACGACCTCGCCTCCGTGCTGCACGCCTTCGACACCGCCCGCCACCTCACCGAGGCCAAGCCCCGCGTGATCCTGTTCGACACGCTGATGGGCAAGGGCGTCCCGTTCCTGGAAACCCGCGACAAGAACCACTTCATCCGCGTCGATCCGCCCGAGTGGCAGCTCGCCCTCGACCACCTCGACGCCACCGCGCCGCAAGGAGCCGCCGCATGAACGCCCCCGTGAACCCCACCGCGTCGGCCACCACGCCGGCCAAGAAACCCCGCCTGACCACCTCGGCCATGATCGCCTCGATCGCCTCCGAGGGGCAGCGCGTCACCGCCGCCCCGTTCGGCAAGGCGCTGGTCGAACTCGCGGCGCAGCGGCCAGAAATCGTCGGCATGACGGCCGATCTCGCCAAGTACACCGACCTGCACCTGTTCGCCCAAGCCTACCCCGACCGCTTCTACCAGATGGGCATGGCCGAGCAGTTGCTCATGGGCGCGGCCGGCGGCATGGCCAAGGAAGGGCTGGTGCCGTTTGCCACGACCTATGCGGTGTTCGGCACGCGCCGGGCCTACGACTTCATCCACCAGGTGATCGCCGAGGAGAACCTCAACGTCAAGATCTGCTGCGCCCTGCCCGGCCTGACCACCGGCTACGGCCCCAGCCACCAGGCGACCGAAGACCTGGCGATGATGCGCGGCATTCCGGGACTGACCATCGTCGATCCCTGCGACGCGCTGGACATCGAACAGGCCGTGCCGCAAATCGCCGCGCACAAGGGCCCCGTCTACATGCGCCTGCTGCGGGGCCAGGTGCCGCGGGTGCTCGACGAGATCGAGGGCTACCGCTTCGAACTCGGCAAGGCCAAGCTGCTGCGCGACGGCGCCGACGTGCTGGTCATCTCCAGTGGCCTGCTGACGATGCGGGCGCTGGAGGTGGCGCAGGATCTGGCGGCGGACAACATCGGCGTGGCCGTGCTGCACTGCCCGACCATCAAGCCGCTGGACGAAGCCGCGATCGTCGAGGCCGTGCGCTACCAGCACCGGCTGGTGGTGGTGGCGGAGAACCACTCGGTCATCGGCGGCCTGGGCGAAGCGGTGGCCAGCACGCTGCTGCGCCACCGCGTGCAGCCGGCCGGCTTCCAGCTCGCGGGCCTGCCGGACGCCTTCCTCGACGCCGGCGCCCTGCCCACGCTGCACGACCGCTACGGCATCAGCCGAGAAGTGCTGTGTACCCGCATCAAGACCTGGCTGCGTTGACCTCCTCCACGCCAACGACATGACCGCTCCGACCCCGACCCAGCTCGCCCACGCCATCCGCTTCCTGGCCATCGACGCCATCGTGCGGGCCACCGAAGGCCACCAGGGGGTGCCGCTGGGCATGGCGGAAATCGCCACCGCCCTCTACACCCGGCACCTGAAGTTCAACCCGGCCGATCCGACCTGGCCCGACCGCGACCGCGTCGTGCTCTCCAACGGCCACGGCTCGATGCTGCTGTGGGCGCTGAACTACCTGACCGGCTACGCCAAGATCACGCTCGACGAGATCCGGCGTTTCCGGGAACTGGGCGCGCACTGCGAAGGCCACCCGGAAATCGACCCCAGCAAGGGCGTCGAGGTCACCACCGGCCCGCTCGGACAGGGCATCGCCAACGCCTTTGGCATGGCGATCGCTGAAGCCTCGCAGCGTGCCCGCTTCGGCCCCGGGCTGGTCGATCACTTCACCTATGCCTTCGTCGGCGATGGCTGTCTGCAGGAAGGC
>JBEEMX010000282.1:0-5094 GCA_041192465.1 Pseudomonadota bacterium
CAGCACCCGACCGAGATGCAGCACGTCGTCGCCCACGCGCTAGGACTCGCGGCGCACCAGGTGCAGGTGCAGTGCCGACGCATGGGCGGCGGTTTCGGTGGCAAGGAGTCGCAGTCGGCACTGTTCGCCGCCGTCGCCGCGCTGGCCGCACACCGGCTGCAATGCCCCGTCAAGCTGCGCCCCGACCGTGACGACGATTTCCTGATCACCGGCCGGCGCCACGGCTTCGAGTTCCGCTACCGCGTCGGCCACGACGACGCCGGCCGCCTGCTCGGCGCGGACGTGGAGATGGTGTCGAACGCGGGCGCCACGGCCGACCTGTCGGCGCCGGTGATGACGCGGGCGCTGTGCCATTTCGACAATGCCTACTGGCTGCCAAACGTCGATCTGCGCGGCTACTGCGCTCGGACGAACACGCAGAGCAACACCGCCTTCCGCGGCTTCGGCGGGCCGCAGGGGGCGCTGGCGGTGGAGGTGATCCTGGACTCGGTGGCGCGCCGGCTCGGGCTGGACCCGCTGGAAGTGCGCCGCGCCAACTTCTACGGCACGACCGACCGCAACGTCACGCCCTACGGCCAGACCGTCGAGGACAACATCATCGCGCCGCTGGTCGCCGAACTCGCCGACACCGCCCACTACCGCCAGCGCCGCGCCGAGGTCGCCAGCTTCAACGCCACCAGCCCGGTGCTCAAGCGCGGCCTCGCGCTGACGCCGGTCAAGTTCGGCATCAGCTTCAACGTCGGGCATTTCAACCAGGCCGGTGCGCTGGTCCACGTCTACACCGACGGCAGCGTGCTCGTGAACCACGGCGGCACCGAAATGGGCCAGGGGCTGAACACCAAGGTCGCGCAGGTCGTTGCGCACGAACTCGGCATCGCCTTCGAGCGCGTGCGGGTCAGCGCCACCGACACGCACAAGGTCGCCAACACCTCCGCCACCGCCGCCTCCACTGGCACCGATCTGAACGGCAAGGCCGCGCAGGACGCCGCCCGGCAGATCTGCACCCGGCTAGCGCAGTGCATCGCGCCACGCTGGCTGGTCAGCGCCGACACGGTGCGTTTCGGCGATGGCATGGTCTCTTCGGGTGCGCAGTCGATGCCGTTCACCGAACTGGTGGCGCTGGCCTACACCGCCCGCGTGCAGCTCTGGAGCGACGGTTTCTACGCCACGCCGGGCCTGCACTGGGACCGCGACAGGCTGCAGGGCAAGCCGTTCTACTACTTCGCCTACGGCGCGGCGCTGAGCGAAGTCGCCGTGGACACGCTGACCGGCGAGTGGCGGCTGCTGCGGGCGGACGCGCTGCACGATGTCGGTGCGTCGCTGAACCCTGCGGTGGACATCGGCCAGATCGAGGGCGCGTTCGTGCAGGGCATGGGCTGGCTGACCACGGAAGAACTGCGCTGGCAGCCGATGGACGGCTCGCGCACCGCCGGCCTGCTGCTGACCCACGCGCCGAGCACCTACAAGATCCCGACTGCCAACGACGTGCCGGTCGCCCCGGGCGCGTTCCACGTCCGGCTCTACGACCACCGCAATCCAGCCGACAGCATCCACCGCAGCAAGGCGGTGGGCGAGCCGCCGCTTCTGCTGCCGTTCAGCGTGTTCCTGGCGATCCGGGATGCGGTGTCGGCGGTGGGCGGGCACCAGGTCGATCCGCCGCTGCGCGCGCCCGCGACCAGCGAGGCGATCCTCGACGCGATCGAGGCGGTGCAGGCGGCCGCGGCCGGATGACGCCCGGCGTGCTGCAGGCCGAAGCGCGGCGCTGGCTCGCGCAGGGGCGGCGTGCGGTCGAGGTGCAGATCCTGTCGCACCGCGGTTCGACCCCGCGCGAGACGGGCACGCGCATGGTCGTCGCCGAGGATGCCGTGCTCGGCACAGTCGGCGGAGGGCATCTGGAACTGCTGGCGATCACCGCCGCACGCGAAGGCATGCGCCAGGCCAGCGAGTTGGCGCCGAGAGATCTGGACCTGCCGCTCGGGCCGGCACTCGGGCAGTGCTGCGGCGGGCGGGTCGTGCTGCGGCTGCAGGCGTTGACCGAGGTGTCGCTGTCGGACTGGCCGGCACAGCGGCCACGCTTCTTCCTGCAGTTGCACGGCGCCGGCCATGTCGGGCGGGCCATCGTGAAGCTGCTGGCCGACATCGACTGCCGCGTCCAGTGGATCGACGAGCGCGAGGGCGAATTTCCCACGCTGACCGGCGCCGAGCCGCCGCACATCGAGCGGGTGTGCGTGGACACGCCAGAAGCCGAGGTGGCACTTGCGCCTCCTGGAGCATTTTTCCTCGTGATGACGCACCGGCATGACCTCGACGAGCGCATCACAGAGGCCGTCCTGCGGCGGGGGGACTTCGGTTACTGCGGATTGATTGGCAGCAGGACCAAGGGGGCGCGGTTTCTGCACCGCTTTGAGGAACGCGGGATCCCTGTCGATGCACGGTCACGGATGACGTGTCCGATTGGCTTGGTGGGGATCGAAGGGAAAGAGCCGGCCGTCCTGGCGGTGGCCGTGGTAGCTCAGTTGCTGGGCTGCTCGGCCAGCCAATGCACGTAGCGCGTCACCCCATCAGCAACATCGCTGAACACATGCGCACACCCCGTTGCGCGCAAGCGCGTCAGATCAGCTTCGGTGTGGCATTGGTACTTGCCCCGCAGCGCGTCGGGGAAGTCGATGTAACTCACCAGCCCCTGCGCGATCTGCTCGGCAAGTGTCAACGCCGGCAGCTCCTCCAGCGAACGGCAAGCATTCACAGTCGCGTGTGCCACGTCGTTGAACGGCTGCGCCCGGCCGGAGCCGAGGTTGAAGATCCCGCTCTGGTCCGGGTGCTGCAGGAACCACAGGTTCACCGCCACCACGTCGTCCACGAACACGAAGTCGCGTGACTGCATGCCCGGTGCGTAGCCGTTGTACTCGCCGAAGAGCTTGACGTGGCCGTGCTGGCGGAACTGGTGAAAGTGGTGGAAGGCGACGCTGGCCATGCGGGCCTTGTGCTGCTCGCGCGGGCCATATACGTTGAAGTAGCGGAAACCGACGACCTGGCCCTCCTGCGTGCCGCCTTGCGAGCGCAGGGTCGGCACATAACGGCGCACCACCTGGTCGAACAGCAGCTTGGAGTAGCCGTAGACGTTCAGCGGTGCCTCGAAAGCCGGCTCTTCGCGGAAGGTTTCGCTGCCGCCGTAGGTCGCCGCCGAGCTGGCGTAGAGCAGCCGCGTGCCCTGCGCCAGACAGGCGTCGAGCAGCGTCTTCGAGCAGCGGTAGTTGGTCTCCAGCATGTACTTGCCGTTGTGCTCCATGGTGTCGGAGCAGGCGCCTTCGTGCAGGATCGCGTCGATGTGGCCGAGTTCGCCTGCAGCGAAGCGGCGATAGAACGCATCCTTGTCGAAGTAGTCGGCCAGCGTCGAGCCGAGCAGGTTGCGGTACTTCGGCCCATCCGTCAGGTCATCGACGGCGATGACTTCCTTGGCACCCAGGCGGTTCAGCCCATGGACCAGATTGCTTCCGATCATGCCGGCGGCGCCGGTGACAACGACTCTCATGCGAACAACTCCTCATAGGACACGCTGGCAGTGCCGAACTTGCCGACCACGATGCTGCCGGCGCGGTTGGCAATCGGCACGGCCTCGCGCAGGGACAGACCGGCCGCCAGCAGGGTGGCCATCGTGGCGATGACGGTATCACCGGCCCCGGTGACATCGAACACCTCGCGTGCCTGCGCCGGCACATCCAGGTGGCCGGCGTCGTCGAACAGCGTCATGCCCTCTTCCGAGCGGGTCAGCAGCAGGCCGGTCAGGCCCAGCCCGCGCCGCAAGTTCTGCGCACGCTCATGCAACTGCGGCTCGCCCGACCAGGCACCGATCACCTGCGCCAGCTCGGCCCGGTTCGGCGTGATGACCGTGGCACCGGCATAACGCTGGTAGTCGCTGCCCTTCGGGTCGATCAGCACCGGCTTGCCTGCCGCCCGGGCCAGTTCGATCATGCGGGGGATGTGGGTCAGGCCGCCTTTGCCGTAGTCGGAGAACAGCACGGCCTCGTGGTCCGGCAGCACGCGCCCGTAGTCGGTGAGCATCTGCTGCAGCACTTCGTGCTCGGGCTGGTTCTCGAAATCGACGCGGATGAGCTGCTGCGAGCGGCCGATGACCCGCAGCTTGACGATGGTGTAGAGCGCAGGGTCGCTGCCGAGCACAGTGGTGACGCCCTGCTCTTCCAGCAGGCGGCGCAGGATGCGCGCCGGCTCGTCTTCACCGACAACGGTCAGCAGCGTGCATTGCGCACCGAGTGTCTTGACGTTGAGCGCCACGTTGGCCGCACCGCCGAGGCGCTCTTCCTCGCGGGTGACCCGGACGATGGGGACCGGCGCTTCGGGGGAGATGCGGTCGACGGAGCCGAACCAGTAGCGGTCGAGCATGGCGTCGCCGACGACGAGGACTCGGGCGGCCTGGAGAAGAGACAGCGAAACGTTCAAGGAAGGAACCTGTGGAGTAGGCAGAGACAGCGCGGATCGTAACCGCGTGCCGCGCCCCTCGGTCAGTGCTCCTCGACCGGGACAGCCCAGTGGTCTGCCTTGCGCAGCAGGAAGCGGGGGGTCCGGAACTGGACAATGGCGCGGTAGATGGCCAGATAGGACATGCAGAACAGGAGTAGCCAGATCGACAGCGCCTGTCCATCGTCCCACCAGAGCACGGCAGGCACCACCGACATCGAGCACAGCGCCCAAAGATACGGCGAAGTCATCGAATTGCGGCGCAACAGGTTGGCAGCATCACGCTTGCCGATGGCCCAGCGCATCAGGCGGCGGTAGATGAGGCTGTGCAGGTGGGTTGCGTCGGGCAGTCCGACGGGGCGCCCGCGGATCACGCGGCGGCGATACATCGTGAACAGCGTTTCAAAGATCGGATAAGCACACAGCAGCAGCGGAAACACAGGGGAAACGTCCGCGTTGCGGTGGACCAGAAGGATGCCGAGTTCTGCGACCCAGAAGCCGAGAAAGTAGGCGCCGCCGTCGCCAAGGAAGATCAGGCCCAGCGGGTAATTGAGGATGAAGAAACCCAGCACTGCACCAAGACCAATCAGCGCGCAATTCATGATCGCGTAGTCGCCA
>JBEEMX010000283.1:0-5053 GCA_041192465.1 Pseudomonadota bacterium
CCATGCAACTCCGCGCCGACCAACTCCCCGCCGCCCTCGCCAAGGGCCTGCGCCCGCTCTACGTGATCCACGGCGACGAGCCGCTGCTGGCGCAGGAAGCGGCTGACGCGATCCGCGCTGCCGCCCGCATCGCCGGCTACAGCGAGCGCAGCGTCCACACTGTCGCCGGTGCGCATTTCGACTGGTCCGGCCTGCTCGGCGAGGCCAGCGCGTTGAGCCTGTTTGCTGACCGCCGCGTGATCGAGATCCGCATCCCTTCAGGCAAGCCGGGCAAGGACGGGTCCGAGGCGCTGCAGCGGTATGTGCAGACGCTGTCCGACGACAACCTCACCCTGATCCTGCTGCCGAAACTCGACCGAACGCAGCAGACCAGCGCGTGGTTCACCGCGCTCGATGGCGCTGGCCTGAGCCTGCGCATCGACCCGGTGGAGCGCCGCGCCCTGCCGCAGTGGATCGCGCAGCGGCTGGCGGCGCAGGGCTTGCGCATCGAGGACGGCGAGGCGGGGCAGCACGCGCTGGCCTTCTTCGCCGACCGCATCGAGGGCAACCTGCTCGCCGCGCACCAGGAGATCAGCAAGCTCGCGCTGCTGCACGCTCCCGCCGATCCCCGCGGCGCACCGACCGTGCTGACGCAGGCGCAGATCGAGTCGGCCGTGCTGAACGTGGCGCGCTACGACGTGTTCAAGCTGGGCGAGGCGGTACTGGCGGGGCAGGTGGCCCGGGCGCTGCGCATGCTCGACGGGCTGGAGGCCGAGGGCGAGGCGGCGGTGCTGGTCCACTGGACACTGGCCGACGACCTGCGCGGGCTGCAGCGCGTCCACGCCGCCACGCTGCAGGGCAAGCCGCTGCCGCTGGCGCTGCGCGACGCGCGGGTCTGGGGCGTGAAGGAAAAGCTGTTCGAGCGTGTGGTGCCGCAACTCGACGCCACCACGCTCACCGAGTTGGTCGCCGCTGCACACACGGTGGACGGCATCGTCAAGGGCTTGCCCGACCGGGCGTGGCCGGCCGAGCCGTGGATGGCGCTGCGGCGGCTGGTGCTGCTGACGGTGCAGGCCGTGCAGCGCCAGGGGCCGCGGCTGGCGCTGACCGGCCACCACCAGTAAGCCCGCGGGCAGGCCAGGTACCGACGGGATTCATCAAGGGCACGTTCAGGGCGGTTTTTCGCCCTTCGGTTGCCCGATGTCCACGCCATCCTTCCACCTTTTCCCGCCGCGGATCGGCGGGGGTGACTCGGTCTGGAGGGCGAGGATGAACATGTTCCGATCCGTGCGCGCCCTGGGTTGCACGGTGCTGGTGCGGCTCCGTCTGGGTGGGCTGGAGCGGCGCATGGTGTGGCCGTTCCTGCTGGTGCTGGTGCTGGTCCAGGGGATTGGCCTGGTGCTGGTCCACGGCACGGTCGGCCCCGGCACCACGCGCGCAATCGACCGAGATCTGCAGACCGGCCAGCGCGTGTTCTTGCGGCTGCTGGAGCAGCGCGCCGAACGCCTGTCCGAGGCGGCGCTCCTGCTGGCGTCCGATGTCGGGTTCCGCTCAGCGGTGAACAGCCGCGATGTCGCCACGCTGCGCAGCACGCTGGAGAACCATGGCCGGCGCCTCGGCGCCTCGCTGGTGGTCTACACCGACCCGGCCTGGCGCCCGGTGGCGGCAACCGGTCTGAGTGTGGGCCGGGTCGCCGCGCTGCTGCCCGTGGCGCGCATGGCGGCGATGGCTGGACCCGCGGGCGGCGTGGGGGTGCATCACGCACGCCTGACGCTGATCGACGGCCGTCCCTACCAGCTCGTGGCCGTGCCGGTGAAGGCACCACGCACGGTGGGTTGGGTGCTGATGGGCACCGAGCTGGACCGCTCGGTGCTGCAGCAGCTCGCCGCCATCACCACACTGCGCGGGGCCGTGCTGTTCAATGGCGCGCCTGCGCGCCTGTTGCTGTCCACCCTCGGGCCCGCCAGTGACATGCTGATCGAACCGAACTCGACCGCCAGTCCTTGTAGCCGCGAGCTGCGTGGGTTGGACGGACGCTGGCGTAGCTGCGAGTTCACGCTCGATGCGGTGGTATCCGACGGTCAAGCAGCGCCGCCGCTGCGGTTGGTGCTGGCGCAGCCGGTGGACGAGGCGCTCGTGCCGTTCGAGCGTCTGCAGTTGGCGCTGTGGCTGCTCATGGGGGGCGGGGTCTTGGTGTTCGGGGTGGGCGCGGTGGTGATGGCACGGCGCCTGAGCCAGCCGATCCGTGGGCTGCAGCGTGCCGTGGAGCGCCTGGGCCGCGCCGATGACGACACCCCGGTGCGCGTGCCCGAGGAGTGGGTGGTGGGGAGCGAACTGGTGCAACTGGCGCGGGCGTTCGAATTGACCCGCCAGGCCGTGCAGCACCGCGCCCAAGCCGTCGGGCGACTGGCCTACTGGGACACGCTGACGGGCTTGCCGAACCGCGCCCAGTTCGTTGATGTGCTGCGGATGCGGCTGCAGCCCGATGCAGCCGGCGTGGTGGCACCAGTGGCGGTGATGATGCTCGACCTCGACCGCTTCAAGCATGTCAACGACGCGCTCGGTCACCAGCTCGGCGATCGGCTGCTGTGCGAGGTGGCGCAGCGGCTGACTGGCTGCTGCCGCAGTGCGGACATGGTGCTGGCCCGCTTGAGCGGGGATGAGTTCGGCCTGCTCCTGCCCGGCCGCGGTGCTGAACATGCCCGCGAGGTGGCCCGGACGCTGCTGGCCGTGCTCGACCACCCGATGCGGCTGGACGACCACACCATCGACCTCAGCGCCAGCCTGGGCATCGCTTTCGCGCCTGCGCACGCGGCGGACCCGGAGGCCCTGCTCGGCCTGGTCGAGGTGGCGATGTACGCGGCCAAGCGCCGCCAGTTGGGCGTGCTGGTCTACGACACCGCGATGGACACGCGCAGCAGCGCCTCGCTGTCGCTGCTGAGCGAGCTGCGCCAGGCGATCGAGCGGGACGAGTTGCGCCTGTATGTCCAGCCCAAGGTTGATCTGAAGACCGGCCGTGTCCTGGGCGGCGAGGCCCTGGTGCGCTGGCAGCACCCGCAGCGCGGGCTGGTGCAGCCAATGCAGTTCATCCCGTTTGCCGAGCAGACCGGCTTCATCCACCAGATCACCACCTGGATGCTGACCGCGGGCGTGCAGGCGTTGCAGGACTGGCAAGAGGCCGGCCAGGTGATGAAGCTCAGCATCAATCTCTCGACCCGCGACCTGCTCGACGCCGAGTTGGCGGACCGCGTGCGTGACCTGCTCGACGGGCACCGCGTCTCGGCCGCGCGCCTGTGCCTGGAGATCACCGAGAGCGCGATCATGGACGACCCCGCGCGGGCACTGCAGACGCTGCAGAAGCTGCACGCGCTGGGTGTCCACCTGTCGATCGACGATTTCGGCACCGGCTACTCCTCGCTGGCCTACCTGAAGCGGCTGCCGGTGGATGAGCTGAAGATCGACCGCAGCTTCGTCACCAACATGGCCCGCGACCTGGACGATGCGCGCATCGTGCAGTCCACCATCGGGCTGGCGCACAATCTGGGGTTGACGGTGGTGGCCGAAGGGGTGGAGACCGACAAGGCGTGGGCGCTGCTGGCCCGGCTGGGCTGTGACGAGGGCCAGGGCTACGGCATCGGCCGCCCGATGCCGGCCGACGAGTTCCTCGGCTGGCTGCGCCACTGGCGGGCACCGGGCCACGAAGCACTGCACGTGGATACCGATTTCGCGCAAATGCTCTGAGGGGCGCTGAACCGGCCGGCCGGACCTACCCCGTGCCCGGCATCGCCTGCAGCGCCGATACCAGCACCGCCAGCGCATGGTCGCGGGTCTGGCTGCGCACGGCGGCGCGGTCGCCCTCGAAGTGCCGGCATTCGGTCCAGATCCAGCCCGGCAGCGCCCAGGCGAACCAGACGGTGCCGACCGGCTTGGCCTCGCTGCCACCGCCCGGCCCGGCGATCCCGGTGACGGCCACGGCGGCTTCGACTCCGGCCTCGCGCTGCGCACCCGCGGCCATTGCGCGGGCGACGGACTCGCTCACCGCGCCGTCGCTGGCGATCAGCGCCGAGTCCACGCCGAGCATCTCGGACTTGGCTTCGTTGCTGTAGGTGACGAAACCGCGGTCGAACCAGTCGCTCGATCCGGCCAGATCGGTGCAGGCGGCGGCGATCATGCCGCCAGTGCAGCTCTCGGCGGTGGCCAGGTGCCAGCCGAGGGGGCGCAGCAGATCGGCGAGTGCATGGACAGTGGACATCAGGTGACTCCCTGGACAAAACGCATCAGTGCCACACCGACGGCGAGGGTGAACAGCGTCAACCCCGCCGCCACGAGGTCATCGAACAAGATCCCGAACCCCCCGCGCCAGCCGCCGCCCTTGAAATGCTGGTCTGCCCAGCGCACCGGACCCGGCTTGGCGGCGTCGAAGTAGCGGAACAGCGCGAAGGCGATCACCTGCAGCGTGAGGCTCGCCGGCGTCAGCACCCACAGGATGAGCCAGAACGCCAGCACCTCGTCCCAGACGATGAAGCCCGGATCGGCGATGCCGGCGTGGGTGGCGGCGACGGTGCAGGCCCACCAGCCCACCAGCAACCCGCCCAGCAGCACCCAGGCCCAGCCTGCGCTGTCCAGCCAGACGTTCAGCACCGCGAACGCCACCCAGGCCCACAGCGTGCCGGCCGTGCCCGGTGCGACGGGGCTGAGGCCGCTGCCGGCGCCGAGGGCGATGAAGTGGGCGGGGTGGCGCAGCAGAAAGCGCCAGCCGATGTCGGTCGGGATCAGGCCCATGTGAAATCCTCTTGGTCTTGGAGGAGCGAAAGCTGGTGCGAGGGTTGGCCGGCTGGCGCTGTTTTGCGGGGCAGGCCGACCAGGGCGGCCAGGTCATCGGCAGGCACGTTGGCCAACTCCCTCGGCTCCAGCTTGTGCAGCCCGCCGCCGTACACCCGCCCCTCGCCTGTCAGGGTTTCGGGCCGGATGGCATTGAGCGCGCCCCACACGCGACGCATGGCCGATGGGTCCAAGGCAAGCTGCCGGGCCAGCACGGGGTGCGGGTACAGCATCAGGAACACGTTGGTCGCGG
>JBEEMX010000284.1:0-5042 GCA_041192465.1 Pseudomonadota bacterium
CAGCCTTCCTGACTTATTCAGCGCTCGGGCCGACCGCGGGCTACACCGTGGATGAATTTCGAACCGCGATTGGAGTGTTGCCTCGACAAGGGCTGGAGGAATGTGCGCAGGCGCTGTATCAGGCACTTGAAGGAGCGGCCGACCAGCGCGAGGACTATTGGACGTACCGTGTCCAGCCGTTCTGGCAACACGTTTGGCCCAAGTCACGCGACCTTGCCACGCCGCGCATATCTGAATCATTGATCCGGCTGATAATTGCAGCCCGAGGAAAATTTCCTGAAGCTCTGGCCGCGGCGCATGCCTGGTTAAAACCAATTGAACACCCACACTACATTGTGAATTTGCTGCACGAATCAGGCTTGTGCAGGCAATTCCCGGCGGATGCGCTGGGCCTCTTGAATGCGGTCATCGCCGACCAACAGTGGGCGCCTCCGAAGTTGGGACCATGCCTAAACGAGATCGTGAGTGCCGCGTCGCAGCTTGCAATAGATGCCCGCTACCTGCGACTCTTTGAGTACGCGCGGAGACGAGGGATACCTTGAGCAATGAACCGCCCGGGTTCCGTGAAGGCTCGTTGCCCTTTTGTCATTCATGCTTGAAGTATTACGTAAAACGTAATAAATTCCCCCCATGATCCAGTCGTTTCGCTGCAAGGACACTCAGGCGCTGTTCGAGGGCCGCAACCCAAAGCGATTCCGGGCCTTCGCCATGGTCGCCGAACGCAAGCTGGCGCAACTGGACGCAGCGATGACGCTCGACTTCCTGCGTGCCCCGCCGGGCAACCGGCTCGAAGCCCTGCGCGGCGACCGGGCTGGCCAGCACAGCATCCGCATCAACGACCAGTGGCGCGTGTGCTTCGTCTGGACGGACACCGGGCCGATGCACGTCGAGATCGTCGATTACCACTGACCCGCCCTCACGGACAAAGGACATCCCATGACCCACCCCATCAACCGCCTGCGCCCCGTCCACCCCGGCGAAGTGCTGCGCGAGGACTACCTGGTGCCGCTGGGCCTGAGCGTGAATGCATTGGCGGTGGCGCTGGGCGTGCCGGCGACGCGGATGCACGAAATCGTGAAGGAGCGGCGCAGTATCACCGCCGACACCGCCCTGCGGCTGGCACGCTACTTCGGCGGGGATGCGGCGTCGTGGCTGGCCTTGCAGGCGAGCTACGACCTGAAGACGCTGCCCACCCGTGGAGAAATCGAGCAGCGGGTGGTGGCGCGAGAAGCTCTCATGGCGTGACGCGCCGATGCGGTCGGCCACGATCTCGACCAGCGCGACCCAGTGCGTCGAGATCTCGGAGAGGTTCATTCCCAGGCGCCTTGGTCGTACCACCCTGCATACGGCGTGTTCTTGACCAGATGCCGATTGAAGTCCTGGGCGCCATCGGTCCACCAGACGGGGCCACGCTCGCCCAAGGCCACCTTGGCCGCGTGAACCGCCGCACGGGCCGCGGCCAGCCGCACGGCATCTCCTGCGCGACCCGCGTCCCGGATGTCCCTGCGCGCCTGCATGAGGTCGCGCACCAGCGCCGCATGCAGGTCTGGCGCGAGACCGGGATTGGCCGCTCGCCACAGGCGGCCACGGACGACGATGTACCGGCCATCCGGCGTTGCGAGCGGCTTCAAGGTCAGCCGCGTCGCGCCGCCTCGATCGCCGCCACGTCGATCTTCGTCATCTGCATCATCGCCTCGAAGACCCGCTTCGCCGCTGCCCGATCCGGATCGGCGATGGCGGCCACCAGCGCCCGCGGCGTGATCTGCCACGACACCCCCCACCGGTCCTTGCACCACCCGCACGAACTCGCCTGCCCGCCGTTGCCGATGACCGCGTCCCACAGGCGGTCGGTTTCAGCTTGGTCATCGGTCGCCACCTGGAACGAGAAGGCTTCGCTGTGCGGGAAGATCGGGCCGCCGTTCAGCCCCAGGCACGGGATGCCCATCACCGTGAACTCCACCGTCAGGACATCGCCCGCCTTGCCCATCGGGTAGTCGCTGGGCGCGTGGTGGACCGCGCCCACCGCACTGTCCGGGAAGGTCTCGGCGTAGAAGCGCGCGGCGTCCAGGGCCGTGCCGTCGTACCAGAGGCAAATCGTGTTCTTGCTGACCATGGCGGTTCTCCAGGCTGGGGGTTTGTGGCACTGAGCGGTATTATTCTGGTCGGAATTTCCTGATTTGTTATTGTTCTGGCGCCTTCTGAATCGGATTTTTGTAACATGCAGGTCGGTTTCCAAGCCCTCGCCACCGCCCATGCACTGCGCCTGGTGCAACCCCTGCGCGTGGTGTCCACCATCGGCACGACCCGCTCCCGCCAGCATTCGCCTGCGCTGGACCAGAACCAGTACACCCCCGGCTACCGCCCCGAGGACACCTTCGCCGGCCACTTCGCGTTCGGCCTGAAGTACGAGGAGGTGCATCTGGAGTTCTTCGCCCGGCTGTTTGCCGCCACCGGCCCCGAACCCATCGCGGCCTGGTGCCGGCAGGAACCCACGGGCAAGTACGCCCGCCGTGCGGGATTCTTCTATGAATGGCTGACCGGGACGCGCCTGGACGTGCCGGACCTCACCAATGGGGCGTACACCCCTGCGCTGGATGCGACGGCCTGCCTGACACGGACCACGGCGCTGCGGGACAAGCGATGGCGGGTCGATGACAACCTCCCGGGAACCCGCCACTTCTGCCCGCTCGTGTGCCGGACGGCGGTGCTGCAGGAGGCCCTGCGCTTCGATCCCGCCGCGGCGCTGGCCGCACTCGACCGCGAGTTCGGCGAAGACGTGCTCATGCGGGCCGCGGGCTGGCTGACGCTCAAGGAGTCGCGCGCCAGCTTCCTCATCGAACACGAGGCCGACAGGACCGACCGCATCCGGCGGTTCGCGCACGTCATCGGGGCACACTGCGGCAAGATCGCCGACCCGCTGTCCGACGCGAGCCTGCAGGTGCTGCAAGCGGGCATCCTGGGCGACTCGGCCCTGCGCGTGGGTCTGCGCCGCTCGCCGGTCTTCGTGGGCCAGTCCGGTCTCCACGGCGACCTCGTTCACTACATTGCCCCGCACTTCGATGACGTGGCGGGGATGCTGGACGGACTGGCCGAGTTCGAGCGTGCGACCCGTGGCCAGGAGGCGCTGGCGCGTGCCGCCGCGGTCGCCTTCGGCTTCGTCTACGTGCATCCCATGAGTGATGGCAACGGCCGCATCCACCGCTTCCTGGTCAACGACACGCTCCAGCGGGATGGTGCCGTGCCGGACGGGGTGATCCTGCCGGTGTCGGCGAGCATCACGGGCACCCGCCAGTTCGGGCATGGCTACGAACGGACGCTGGAGGCGTTCTCGCGGCCCTTCATGCGCCGTTACGCCGACGCCCACCGGTTCGGGCCACCCGTCACCCATGCCGACGGCGTGCTGTCGAACTTCGTTTTCGACGACTACGCGGACGCCAATTTCGCTTGGCGCTACCCCGACCTGACGGAGCACGCGGGCTACACCGCCGCGCTGGTCGCACACACGATCCGCACCGAGATGGCAGAGGAGGCGCGCATCCTGCTCCAGTTCCAGACGGCCCAGCGGCGCATCAAGGACGTGGTGGAAATGCCGGACCCGGACGCCGCCCGGATCATCCGCGCGGTCAAGGACAACCGCTGGCGGGTGTCCGGCAAGCTCCTGCGGGAATATCCGCTGCTCGAAGACCGGCTGCTCGCGCTGCGCCTGGTCGAGGCCGTGCAATCCGCGTTCGAGGGGCGGGAGCCGGTTCCCATCATCGGGTAGCACCGCGCATGGCGCGACCGGTCAATACGGCAGCACGAATCCCGCACGACCGACACTGATGCGCGCAGCGGTCGGCTTGCCTTCGATGACCTGCGCCTGGAGCGACACGCTGGCACCCACCACCAGCAGGCTGCGATCGGCGCGCAGGAAGGTGACGATCGGTGCATCGTCGGGCACGACGATGCGTGCTTCGCCGTCCTTGTGCTGCAACTGCAGTTCGCGGCCCTGCGTGACCGAGGCCACGCCCGCCACGGTGGCATTGGTCATCGTGCTTTGTGGCAGCAGGTCGAACGGCCGGTCACCTTCGCCCGCGCCACGGGCCGCTTCGGGGAACACCGTCACGGCGATCGCCCGTCGGGTGCCATCGGGCTGCGGCATCGCCGCGACGCCGATGAAGCTGCCGGGGCGGATGTCGCTGCGGGTGATCGGAAAGACCTCGGACACCACCAGCGCCGCGGGTAACACCAGCTCCACGGTTTCGCCGCTGCGGTCCCGCACGGAAAGGGTGTCGGGGCCGACGGCCTGCACCGTGCCCCGCACGCGCACCGTCGGGGTCGCCGGAGTGGATTGGGCCTGACACAAGGGCAGGGCGATGCATCCGGCCAGAAGGGCAAGGCGGCGGGTCCAGCGTGGCATGGGGATTCCAGTGGTTCAGGTGTGCGACGCCGAAGGATCGCATGGCTGTGCCCCGCACCGGCCACCCGCACCAGCGCGCTGTGGCGCACGGCGCGGTGGGTGCGCAGGCCCGAGGCTTTGATGGGCACGGTCACTTTCTTTCTTCAGGTCATTGCGGAAGTCGGTCGTGCTGAACGCGTCCAGGCACGCCAGCGCGGCGTGCTGCGCGGACTGGTGGCACAGGGCAAGCGCCGCACCGCGCTGCGATTCGCTGACCTGCAGCACACCGTTGGCCGAGAAGAAGTCGGCCTGACCCAGACCCAGACCCAGGCGCCGGACCAGCACGGTCTCGGTGATGACACCCAGCGGCGCGCCTGCGGCATCGCACACCACCACGACGCTGATCTGCGCACTCGACAGCAGCGCGGCCACCTCGACCAGCAGGGGCGCCACGGCACGGGCCTCTGCCGCCGCGACCGGCGGGCTTTCTGGAGGGAGTTGTGCGCTCATCGGGTCAGGGCCGCTTCGAGCAGGCGGTCCTTGATGTGCGTGTATTGGCGCTCCAGGCTTCTTGCGGCATGGCGGATCCTTGGGGAAATGGGGGTCCATGCTCGCTGCCTGGTGCCACCGCGTCTGTTCTTCAGCGCACGGAGTCAGCAGATCG
>JBEEMX010000285.1:0-5034 GCA_041192465.1 Pseudomonadota bacterium
TCTCCAAACTGGGCCAGGACGGCCACGACCGCGGCGCCAAAGTGGTCGCCACCGCCTTCGCCGACCTGGGCTTTGACGTAGACATGGGCCCACTGTTCCAAACCCCCGAAGAGTGCGCCCGCCAGGCGATCGAGAACGACGTGCATGCGGTGGGTGTGTCTACCCTCGCCGCGGGCCACAAAACCCTGGTGCCCGCCATCATTGCCGAGCTGCGCAAACAGGGTGCCGACGACATCATCGTTTTTGTGGGCGGCGTCATTCCACGCCAGGACTACGACATGCTGTATGCCGCCGGCGTCAAGGGCATATACGGCCCCGGCACACCCATACCGGTGAGCGCGAAAGATGTGCTGGCGCAGATCAAGAAGGCGTTGGCGTGAGCAGTACTTGCGCCTGCTTGCCCAACCCGCCGTTCGGGCTGAGCTTGTCGAAGCCTTACAACAATCCTTGCATGTTTTTTTAAATGAAATCCGGATTTTCGTCAGAGGTTGCAGCTCGGTTCCTTTTGGCGGTTGTGTCGGTGCCAGACATTGCAGTCGCAATAGCGTTATTCTGGAAAGTTACACCACAATTTCGTTCGAGCCCTGACTGGTACTCTGCTACGGATCTCACGAATTGTGTCGAAGGGCGTCTCAAGTGAAGCCGTTCTATGTCTATCTGTTGCGCTGCGGCGATGGTTCTTACTACACGGGACAGACCGACGATCTGGACGTGCGTATGCATCAGCATGGGGCGGGCGATGTTGGCTATACATCCACTCGGAAACCTGTTGAGTTGGTATGGCAAGGCGAATTTGAGACCCGCGAGGGAGCGATTGCGTTCGAGCAGCAGGTCAAGGGTTGGTCGCGTTCCAAGAAAGAGGCTTTGATCGCTGGGGATTGGACGCAGATTCAGGAATTGGCGAAATCTCGATCAGGCGTTACTTTAAGGCTTCGACAGGCTCAGCCCGAACGGGAGGCAGTTCAGCCTGTTCGGGGGATGGATCAACCCGAACGGGAACTATTGGAGCGCGTTTTGGACACAAGCTCCAGCACTCAACGCCGTGCCATCGCGAAAGCGATTACTTTGCTGGAATCCACCCGCGCCGACCACCGCGCGCAGGCTGACGAGCTGCTCACCGCCCTGCTGCCTCACACCGGAAAATCCTTCCGGCTGGGCATCAGTGGTGTGCCGGGTGTGGGCAAATCCACCTTCATCGAGGTGCTGGGCCTGTACCTGATCGGGCAAGGCCACCGGGTGGCGGTGCTGACCATCGACCCATCTTCCACCGTGTCGGGCGGCTCCATTCTGGGGGACAAGACGCGCATGGACAAACTCTCGGTGCACGATCAGGCCTATATCCGCCCCAGCCCCAGCAGCGGCACATTGGGCGGTGTGGCCGAGAAAACGCGTGAGGCCATGCTGGTGTGTGAGGCCGCCGGTTATGACATGGTGATTGTGGAAACTGTGGGTGTGGGCCAGAGCGAGACGGCTGTGGCGGGCATGACTGACATGTTTGTGTTGATGCAGCTACCCAATGCGGGTGATGACCTGCAGGCCATCAAGAAGGGTGTGATGGAGCTGGCCGACCTGGTGGTGATCAACAAGGCTGATATCGACGCCATTGCGGCCAGGCGGGCCCAACTGCAAATCACGTCAGCCATGCAACTGCTTGGCCTGTTTGGCAGCCACGACGACGCCAGCTGGCACCCCAAAGCCTTGCTGCTCAGTGCCTTGCATGGGCAGGGCGTTGACGTCTTCTGGGCAGCGGCTCAGGAATTCAAGGCACTGCAAACGGCCAATGGCCAGCTCGCCACACGTCGCCAGCAACAGTCTGTGGCCTGGATGTGGGAGCGGATTGACGCGGGTTTGAAGCAGGCGTTCACGCAAAACCCGGCAGTCTTTGCCTTGTTGCCGAGCCTGATGGCCCAGGTGGCCAGCGGGCAGATGCCAGCCTCTTCTGCCGCGCGAAATCTGCTTGATGTCGCACACACATCTATTCCCGTTCGGGCTGAGCCTGTCGAAGCCTCTGCGAACAAACTCGAATGCCCTTCGACAGGCTCAGGGCGAACGGATACCTGAACGCAAGAAAGACAACCATGCACGACATACTTGAACAGCTGGAAGCCAAGCGCGAACTCGCCCGCCTGGGGGGCGGGCAAAACCGCATCGACGCGCAACACAGGAAGGGCAAACTCACCGCGCGTGAGCGCCTGGAGTTGCTGCTGGACGAAGGCACATTTGAAGAATGGGACATGTTTGTCGAGCACCGTTGTGTGGATTTCGGCATGCAGGACAACAAGGTCCCCGGCGACGGGGTCGTCACCGGCTACGGCATGATCAACGGCCGCCTGGTGTTCGTCTTCAGCCAGGACTTCACCGTCTTCGGCGGCGCGCTCTCCGAGGCCCACGCCGAGAAGATCTGCAAGGTGATGGACCAGGCGATGAAGGTCGGCGCCCCGGTGATCGGCCTGAACGACTCGGGCGGTGCGCGCATCCAGGAAGGCGTGGCGTCGCTCGGCGGTTACGCGGAAGTGTTCCAGCGCAACGTGATGGCCTCCGGCGTGGTACCGCAGATCTCGATGATCATGGGGCCGTGCGCGGGCGGGGCGGTGTATTCGCCGTCGATGACCGACTTCATCTTCATGGTGAAGGACTCGTCGTACATGTTCGTCACCGGCCCGGAAGTCGTGAAGACCGTGACGCACGAGGAAGTCACCGCCGAAGAACTGGGTGGCGCGGTCACGCACACGACCCGCAGCGGCGTGGCCGATCTGGCGCTGGACAACGACGTGGAGGCGCTGCTGATGCTGCGCCGCTTCTTCAACTACCTGCCGCTGAACAACCGCGAGAAGCCGCCCGTGCGCCCGAGCGGCGACCCGGCCAACCGGCTCGACTACTCGCTCGACACGCTGGTGCCGGAGAACGCCAACAAGCCCTACGACATGAAGGAGCTGATCCTGAAGGTCGTGGACGACGGCGACTTCTTCGAGCTGCAGCCCGACTACGCCAAGAACATCGTCATCGGCTTCGCCCGCATGGAAGGCCAGACGATTGGCATCGTCGCCAACAACCCGCAGGTGCTGGCCGGCTGCCTCGACATCAAGTCGTCGATCAAGGCGGCCCGGTTCGTGCGGTTCTGCGATGCGTTCAACATCCCGGTGGTGACCTTCGTGGACGTGCCAGGCTTCATGCCGGGCACTTCGCAGGAGTGGAGCGGCATCATCAAGCACGGCGCCAAGCTGCTCTACGCGTATGCCGAATGCACCGTGCCGAAGGTGACGGTCATCACCCGCAAGGCGTATGGCGGCGCCTATGACGTGATGTCTTCCAAGCACCTGCGCGGCGACGTGAACTTCTCGTGGCCGAACGCCGAGATCGCGGTGATGGGGGCCAAGGGCGCGGTGGAGATCATCTTCCGCGAGGACAAGGGCGATCCCGAGAAGCTGGCAGCCAAGGAAGCCGAATACAAGGCCCGCTTCGCCAACCCGTTTGTCGCCGGCAGCCGCGGCTTCATCGACGACGTGATCCAGCCGCACGAGACCCGCAAGCGCATCTGCCGCTCGCTCGTGATGCTCAAGGACAAGAAGCTCGACAACCCGTGGCGCAAGCACGGGAACATCCCGCTCTGACCTCCCCACGCTCCGCCATGGCACGCACCTGTTCAGCGCCGCAGACCAAGCACCACGGCCAATGCCGCGTCCAGCATCTCCTGCGCCTGTGTGTCCAGGCGACCGATGTGACCGCGCAGGCGGGATTTGTCCACCGCCCGGATCTGCTCGGTGCGGGCACGGGTACGGGTGTTGAAGGTGGGCAACTCCACCAGCAAGGGCCACTGGGGCGGGGATGGGGTCGTGGTCAGCGGGACGACCACCACGGTGCGCCGCACGGCGTTGAAGCGGCTGTCCGAGACGATCACCGCCGGGCGCGTCTTGGCGATCTCCGAACCCTGCACCGGATCGAAGGCCGCCCAATAGACCTCACCCCGTTCGATGGGCCGGTTCATGGCGTGGACAGCGCGGCTTGTGCCTCTGCCAAACCACGCTCGAATGCCTCGCGGTCGAAGTCCGGATCCCACACGTCCACCGGCTCCGTCAAGGGCGCATCGAGCCATTCGTCGGCCTCGCGGACCAGTTCCGGATGCCGAGCCTCCAGCGCGTTCATGTACTCGGCCGCACGCACCAGTGCCTGGTCTTCCTGTGCCTGTCGTTCGGCCAGCGCCTTGGCCACGAGGTCCACCAGGAACTTGTTGCGTTGCCGTGGCGGGATGGCATGGGCCAACTGGGCGGCCAGGTCGTCGGGCAAGCGCAGCAGCACTTGCTTGGGCGGGGGCGTGTGTGTGCGTGTGTTCAGCATGATTCAATGATATCAAGATAGCAATTCGTTGCCGAGGATTCTCACCATGTTCACCAAGATCCTGATCGCCAATCGCGGCGAAATCGCCTGCCGCGTCATCAAGACCGCCCAGAAGATGGGCATCAAGACGGTCGCCGTCTACTCGGAGGCCGACAAGGACGCCCGCCACGTCGAGCTGGCCGACGAGGCCGTGCTGATCGGCCCGGCGCCGTCGCGCGAGTCCTACCTCGTCGCCGACAAGATCATCGCCGCGTGCAAGGCCACGGGGGCGCAGGCGGTCCATCCCGGCTACGGCTTCCTGTCCGAGAACGCGGCGTTCGCCCAGCGGCTCGAAGAAGAGGGCATCGCCTTCATCGGCCCGAAGCACTACTCGATCGCCGCGATGGGCGACAAGATCGCCTCGAAGAAGCTGGCGCTGGAAGCCCAGGTCAACACCATCCCCGGCTACAACCACGCCATCGACACGCCCGAGCAGGCGGTCGAGATCGCCAAGGGCATCGGCTACCCGGTGATGATCAAGGCGTCGGCGGGCGGCGGCGGCAAGGGCCTGCGCGTCGCGTTCAACGACAAGGAAGCGTTCGAAGGCTTCGCGTCGTGCCGCAACGAGGCGCGCAACAGCTTCGGTGATGACCGCGTGTTCATCGAGAAGTACGTGCTGGAGCCGCGCCACATCGAGATCCAGGTGCTCGGCGACAGCCA
>JBEEMX010000286.1:0-5004 GCA_041192465.1 Pseudomonadota bacterium
CCCGCTGTCGGAAGAGGCGCGCCGGCCGGCACCGCCCATGCCCGGTGCTGCGGCGCGCGCCGCCACCACCGCGCCGGTGTCCCTGCCGCTCGACACCGTCGGAACGATCGACTGGTCACGCTTCATCGCGCCGGTGGGCAGCACGCCCGTCGTGCCGACCGAGCGTGTCGTGCTCAACCCGCAGCCGGTGCGCGTGCGTGCGGCGCTGCTGGACCGGCTGGTGAATCTCGCCGGCGAGGTCAGCATCACCCGTTCGCGGCTTGACGCCGAGATTGGCAACATCCGCAGTTCCCTGGGTGACCTGACCGACAACCTGGAGCGCCTGAGCCGGCAACTGCACGACGTGACGCTGCAGGCCGACACCCAGCTCGAATCGCGCCGCGAGGCCGCGCGCGCCGCCGCGCAGGAATTCGACTCGCTCGAACTCGACCGCTACACCCGGCTGCAGGAACTCACCCGCATGATGGCCGAGTCGGTCAACGATGTGGCCACCGTGCGCAGCGCCTTGCAGCGCACCTTGCAGACCGCCGAGGATGAACTCGCCGTCCAGGCCCGCCTGACCCGCGAGCTGCAGGGCGACCTGCTGCGCACGCGCATGGTCGAGTTCGAAAGCCTGTCCGAGCGCCTCTACCGCGTCGTGCGGCTGGCGGCCAAGGAGGTCGGCAAGCAGGTGCGCTTCGACATCGTGGGTGGCTCGATCGAGGTGGACCGCGGCGTGCTGGACCGCATGACCGCCGCCTTCGAGCACCTGCTGCGCAATGGTGTCACCCACGGCATCGAGGCCCCCGAGCAGCGCGTGGCCGCGGGCAAGGACGCCATCGGCAGCATCACGATGACGCTGGTGCAGGAGGGCAACGAGGTCTGCGTCGAGTTGCGCGACGATGGAGCCGGGCTGGACCTGGGCCGCATCCATGAACGCGCGGTGGCGATGGGCCTGCTGCCTGCCGATGCCGTGGTCACCGACGCTGCGCTGGCGGATCTGATCTTCGCGCCGGGGTTGTCCACCGCGGCCGTGCTGTCCGAGGTGGCCGGACGTGGTGTGGGCATGGATGTCGTCAAGGCCGATGTGCAGTCGCTGGGCGGGCGCATCGAGATTCGCTCCGAGGCGGGTCGGGGCACCTGCTTCAAGCTGGTGCTGCCGCTGACGACGGTGGTGACGCAGGTCGTGATCCTGCGGGCTGGCACGCGCTCGATTGCCGTGCCGTCCAACCTGATCGAACTCGTGCAGCGCACGCCGGCCGAGCGCGTGACACAGGCCTACCACGACGGCCAGTATCCCTACCTTGGCCAGACCCTGCCGTTCTACTGGCTCGGCGCCTTGCTCGACAGTCCCGGCCGCAGCCTGGAGATGAGCGGGCGGACGCTGCCGGTGGTCATCGTGCGCTCGGCACAGCAGCGGGTGGCGCTGCATGTGGACGACGTGCTGGGCAACCACGAGGTCGTGGTGAAGAACCTGGGCGCGCAACTGGCGCGGGTGCCGGGGCTGGCGGGCATGACGCTGCTGGCCTCGGGCGCGGTGGCATTGATCTACAACCCGGTGGCACTGGCAGCGGTCTACGGCCTGCGGGCGCAGCGGCTGATGCAAGTTGCAGCCCTTACCGGGCCGGATGACATGGCGCCGGTCGAGCTGGCCAAGCCGGCGCCGCTGGTGCTGGTGGTGGACGACTCGCTCACCGTGCGCCGCATCACCAAGCGCCTTCTGGAGCGCGAGGGCTACCGCGTCGCGCTGGCCAAGGATGGCATGGAGGCGCTGGACCTGCTGGCAGGCGAACGGCCGGTGGTCGTGCTCTCGGACATCGAGATGCCGCGCATGGACGGCTTTGATCTGCTGCGCAACATTCGCGGTGATGCGAGGTTGGTGGGGCTGCCGGTGGTCATGATCACCTCGCGGATCGCCAGCAAGCACCGGGATCTTGCCTTTGAGCTGGGGGCCTCGCAGTACCTGGGCAAGCCTTACAGCGAGGATGAGCTGCTGCGTTTGATGGCGTCGCACATCAGCGTTTGAGGTCGAGCGGCGTCCGTTTCTTGACGGCATCGAACCGCTCCAGCGTTTTCATCCGTGCTTCCTCGTGCATGACCACCGGTGCCGGATAAGTCCTCCCGAGTTCCACCCCCGCCGCCAGCCGCTCCATCGGCTTCGCCTCCCACGGTGCGTGGATCTCGTCGTCGCTCAGCCCGGCCAGCTCTGGCACATAGCGGCGGATGAAGCGCCCGGCCGCATCGAACTTCCGGCTCTGCGTCATCGGGTTGAAGATGCGGAAATACGGCTGTGCGTCGCAGCCGGTCGATGCCGCCCATTGCCAGCCGCCGTTGTTCGCCGCCAGGTCGAAATCGTTGAGGTGCAGCGCGAAATACGCTTCGCCCCGCCGCCAGTCGATGCCGAGGTGCTTGGTCAGGAAACTCGCCGCCACCATGCGCAGCCGGTTGTGCATGTAGCCGGTCTGGTTGAGCTGGCGCATCGCGGCGTCCACGATCGGATACCCCGTGCGGCCCTCGCACCACGCGGTGAACAGCGCCTCGGCGTGTTTGCCATGCTCCCATTTCACGGCGTCGTAGTCGGGCTTGAAGCAGTGCCCGACCACGCGCGGGTGGTGGTGGAGGATCTGGTGGTAGAAATCGCGCCAGACCAGCTCCGACAGCCAGACCTCAGCACCCCGCGAGCCACCGACCATGCGCTCGTGGGCGAGCCGGGCGAGGTGGCGGATCGACACGGTGCCGAAGCGCAGGTGGACGCTCAGGTAGCTCGGGCCTTTCACGGCGGGGAAGTCGCGCGTGTCGGCGTAGTGGTCGATGCGCTCCAGGAAGTCGAGCAGCAGGTGGTCGCCGCCGCTGGCACCGGGGTGCAGCCGTGCCGCCATGTCGGTGGGCAGGAAATCGAGGTCCGACAGGCTCGGCATGCCGCGGTCCAGCGCCGACGGGGGGGCCGCGAGCGCATGGGCGTGGCGCTCGATCGGGTAGGCCCGCAGGTAGAACGAGTGAGACGGCCCGACTTGCTTCAGCCAGGCGTTCTTGTAGGGCGTGAAGACCGAAAAAGGTGTTCCTCCAGCGGTCATCACTTCGTCGTGCTCGAAGATGACCTGGTCCTTCCAGCTCAGGAAGGAGACGCCGGCCTCGGCCAGCGCGCCGCGCACCTTGGCGTCCCGTGCCACGGCGGCCGGCTCGTAGTCGCGGTTGGCGTGAACGGCCTGGACCTGCAGCGCCCGCGCCAGCGCCGGGATCTCGGTGCGCGGATCGCCGTGGCGCACCAGCAGACCGCCACCGCGCTCGCGCAGCAGCCGGTCGAGTTCGGCCACGCTGTGCTGGATGAACTCCACGCGCCGGTCCGCGCGGGGCAGGGTGTCGAGGATCGTCGTGTCGAACACGAAGACGCACCAGACCTGGCGGGCGTGGTGCAGGGCGCGGTGCAATGCGGCATGGTCGTCGAAGCGCAGGTCGCGGCGAAACCAGACCAGGGCGCGGTCCACGGGGTCCAGGCGGGGAGGGGGTGGGAGCGGACTGTGCAGGTGTGTGTGCATGGCTGCCAGTTTGCGCGATCGGTACAATCCGCGCCATGTCCACCCTTGGTCGCATCAATCTCACCAACCAGTTCCTGATCGCCATGCCCGGCATGGCCGACGACAGCTTCGCCGGCTCGGTCGTCTACCTGTGCGAGCACACCGAACGCGGTGCGCTGGGGCTGGTGATCAACAAACCCATCGACATCACGGTGAGCAGCCTGTTCGAGCGCGTGGACATGGCGCTTGATCGCCCGGACTTGGCCGACAAGCCGGTGTACTACGGTGGCCCGGTGCAGACCGAGCGAGGCTTCGTGCTCCACGACCGGCAGGCCGACGACCATGCGCCCTACACCTCGTCGCTGTCGGTCCCCGGCGGGCTGGCGATGACGACCAGCCGCGATGTGCTGGAAGCCATTTCGGGCGGTGAAGGCCCCAAGCGCGTGCTGATTACTCTCGGCTACGCCGGTTGGGGTGCCGGGCAGCTCGAAGACGAGATGGCGCGCAATGGCTGGCTCAACGTCGATGCCGACCCCGCCGTCATCTTCGACACGCCTGTCGAGTTGCGTTACCACCGCGCACTGGCGCTGCTGGGTGTCGATCCGGCGATGCTGTCGCAAGAAGCCGGGCACGCATGACCGTGGCGGACCCACCGCCCTGCCTGCCCCGCGCACACCAGTCGTTTCTGGCGTTCGACTACGGACTCAAGCGCACTGGCGTGGCCAGCGGCAACCGCCTGCTCGGCCACGGCACACCGCTGACGACGGTCACCGCCGAAGGGGATGACCGCTTCGTGAGGATCGCTGCGCTGATCCAGGAGTGGCAGCCGGATGCGCTGGTGGTTGGCGTCCCCTTCCATCCGGATGGGGCCGCCCACGCCAATACCCGCCGTGCGCAACGCTTCGCAAGGCAGTTGCAGGGGCGTTTCGGCTTGCCCGTGTTCAGCGTCGATGAGCGTTACAGCACCACCGAAGTGCTGGCCGGCGGTGCGCGCGATGCCGACGCGGCGGCGGCGGCCCTGCTGCTGACCCAGCATTTCGATGAACAAGAACGAAAGGAACTCCGATGAGTCTGCACCTTGACGCCGAGGCGCTCTACACCGAGCTGCTGGCCGGCGTGCGTGGCCTGATCGTGCCCGACGTGGTGCTGGTGGGCATCTGGTCGGGCGGCGCCTGGCTGGCCGAGCGGCTGCAGCGCGACCTCGGCTTGGCGACCCCGCACGGCGTGATATCCAGCACCATGCACCGCGACGACTTCGGCTCCCGCGGCCTGGGTTCGACCACGGACGCCACCAGCCTGCCGTTTTCGGTCGATGGCCGGCCGATCGTGCTGGTCGACGACGTGCTCTACACCGGGCGCACCATCCGCGCCGTGATCAACGAGCTGTTCGACTTCGGGCGGCCGGCGTCGGTGCAGCTCGCGGTGCTGGTCGATCGCGGCGGGCGCCAGTTGCCGATCCAGCCAGCGTTTGCCGCCGCCCGCATCGCGCTGCCCGCCACGCAGCAGATCG
>JBEEMX010000287.1:0-4989 GCA_041192465.1 Pseudomonadota bacterium
GTGCGGGCATCGCCGGGCTGCCGAGCCAGAGCCGCTCGTGGCCCAGCAGGCTTTTGGCCACGGTCCAGCCGTCGTCCACCTCGCCCACGATGTTGGAGGCCGGCACCCGGACCTCGTCGAAGAAGACCTCGCACAGCTCGTCGTCACCGGCCAGGTTGACAATGGGCCGGACCTGCACGCCGGGGGCGTGCAGGTCGATCAGCAGAAAGCTGATGCCCTGTTGTTTCTTCTCGTACTGGCCGGTGCGCACCAGCGCGAAGACATGGGTGGACTCCGCGGCCTGCGTGGTCCAGATCTTCTGGCCGTTGACGACGAAGTGGTCGCCGTCGCGCACGGCGCGGGTGCGCAGGCTCGCCAGATCGGAGCCGGCCCCGGGTTCGGAATAGCCCTGCACCCACAGATCGTCACAGCGCAGGATGCGGGGCAGAAGCTCGGTGCGCTGTTGCGCCGTGCCGTAGCGGAACAGGGTCGGCGCCAGGTGTGTTTCACCGGGCTCCACCGTGCGGGCGCCGCCGATGCGCTCCCACTCCTGCTGGTAGATCCACTGTTTGCCGAAGTCCAGGCCCATGCCGCCGTGTTCACGGGGCCAGGCCGGGGCGCGCCAGCCGTGGTCGTCCAGCAGGCGCATGCAGGCCCGCAGATCTTCGCCGCGCAGGCGCAGAAAGGGCCGCCGGTCGGTCTGCTTCCAGGCCACCGGGTAGTGCTCGGCCAGCCAGGCGCGAAAGCGGGCGCGAAACTCGTCGTCGCTCCAGAGGTTGCGGTCTTCTGTGGATTCTTTGGACCGTCTGGCCATCACTGCGGTGGGTGCGTTCATGCCGCCAGCTCCCGTTCATGGTGCAAAGCGGCAAAGCGCCGGCGCAGTGCCACAGGGTGACCCAACAGGGCATTGGCATGCAGCGCAGCGCGCAGATACAGACCCACATCCGACTCCTCGCAGAAGCCCATGGCGCCATGCCACTGCACGGCGCGCCGCCCCACCAGCACGGCGGTCTCGCCAGCGCGTGCCTTGGCGGCGCAGGCGGCGGCTTCCGTTTCGGGCGCCTGCGGACCCTGGATGGACCAGACCGACAGCGCATGGGCCAGCGAGGACCGGGCCAGCTCCAGCGCCAGGTACAGATCCACGCAACCGTGCTGCGTGGCCTGGAAGCTGCCCAGCGGGCGGCCAAACTGCTGCCGCTGCCGCAGGTGGGTCAGGGTCAGTTCGAGGCAACCGGCGGCCAGGCCGACCAGTTCGGCTGCCAGCGCGAGGCGTGCCAGGGTCAGCGACTCGGCCAGGCTGGCTCGGGCCGCCGCACCGGTCAGCAGGATTTGGCTTGTGTCGATGGCGACGTTCTCGAACGTCATGGTCGCCTGGCTTCCCAGGCCGGCTGCCACTGGCGCCACGCTGACGCCGGGCGTCGAAGCCGGCACCCAGACCCAGGCAGGCTGATCGCCCACGCAGGCCCAGACCAGCAGGTTCGTGTCGGAGTCGCAGGGCAGCACGAACCGCTTGCGCCCGACCAGTCGGCCACCCGCGACCTGGGTGGTTGGCGCTGCCAGTTCGAGCTGTCCCGCCGCTTCCTGCCATGCCACTGCGCTAGGCCGCAGCCCTTGTGCATGGGCGTCGGCCAGCGCAAGCAGACGGTGTTCGTCAGCGCCATGCCGTTGTGCAGCGGCCAGCAAGGCGGCCGGCCAGATCGCACCCAGCGCCAGGGGTTCGCCGAACAGGTGCTGCCCTGAGACTTCGCACAGCGTGCAGGCTTCCGAAGCCGACATGCCCAGGCCACCGAGTCCTTCCGGCAGCAACAGGGCCGTCCAGCCCAAGGCCGATGCCTCCTGCCACAGCACCCGGTCCAGGCCACGCGCCTTCTCGATCCAGCCGCGCAAGCGGCCACGGTGGGTGCGGCGGCTCAGAAAATCCGTCGCAGCGTCGCGCAACAAGGCATCTGTTGAATCGGAAGGGGACACCGCGGCTCCATGTCTATGGCCCATAACATAACTAACTGTACGTTAGTTTTTTGCGCACGCCAAGGCTTCGTTCCTGCCAAATCGGGTTGCACAAGAAACCAAGGGAATACCCTCTGTTGATGGATCTTCCGATTCCCCAGAGTGACGCTTGAAACTGACAATCAATCAGTTATCATCGATCCATTCCACGGCGGATGCCGTCGATCACTCTGGAGGAGACCGCTGTGACCATCACCTTGAGAGGCTTTGAACCCGGCACACGTGCCGCATTGGTGATCAGCGAATGCCAGCGCGGCGTGGTCGAGGTCGGGCGCTCGCCGTTCGAGGGGCTGGCGGGCCAGGTGCATGCGCGTGGCATCGTGCCCCGCATCGCCGAACTGGCCGCTGCTTTCCGTGCAGCGCGCATGCCCGTCGTGCATGCCTGGGTGGCGCATCGGCCCGACTACACCGACGTGGCCCGCACCAGCATGCTGATGGTGCGCTCCGTGAAGACCGGCTTCATGCAGGCCGGCAGCGTGGAGGTCGAGCCGGTCCCTGGTCTGGACGCGCACCCCGAGGACCACATCCTGGCGCGGCGTTTCTCCATCAATGCCTTCAATGGGACCGATCTCGACGCCACGCTGCGCAATCTGGGCGTGAAGACGCTGGTGCTGGCGGGGGTATCGAGCAATGTCGCCATCAATTCGATGGCCATCTCGGGCGCGGACTTCGGCTACCAGGTGCTCGTTCCCGAGGACTGCATTGCCGGTGCCACCGCCGAGTCGCATGCCTTCATGGTCAGCCAGTTGTTGCCGCTGTACGCCACCGTCACTCGGCAATCGGCGGTGGTCGCGGCGTTGCAGTCGCCGGCCTGAGGCGGTCGCCGCCCAAGGAGTCCATCCATGCAACCGCAACCGCATCTGCCGCTGTCCTTTGCCGATGACCTGGAGCACAACGCCCACTGGTTCGGGGCTTCCCCCGCCTACATCCAGGATGAGCGCCTGATCACCCACGGCGATCTGCTGGTGCGTGCCCGACAACTGGCCTCGGCCCTCCACCGCGCAGGCACCCGCCGCCAGGAGCGGGTGGCCGTGCTGGCGATGAACTGCATCGAGTTCGGTGAGGTCATGGCCGCGACGCAGTGGGGCGCCTATGTGCTGGCCGGAGTGAACTGGCGGCTCGCCGTTCCGGAAATCCAGCGGATGCTGGAGGATTCCCGCCCTGCGGTGCTGGTGTTCGAGGCGCAATACCTTCCGGTGGTCGAGCAGTTGCGTCCGCAGTTGCCCGGCATCCGGACGTGGGTCTGCCTCGGCGGCGAGACGTCCTGGGCCACCGGGTACGAGGCCTTCGTGGCCACGGGCGATCCCGCCGGCCCGCCGCAGCGTGCGCGTGAAGACGACATCGCCTGCCTGATCTACACCAGCGGCACCACGGGTCGCCCGAAGGGCTGCATCTGGGGACACCGCGAATACCGGCATCTGGCGCAGGTGGATGCGTGGCTGTCGGGCATCGAGCAGACCGAGCGCGGCCTGATCGTCATGCCGATGTTCCACATCGGCGGCATGCTCATCAGCCTGTCCTTGCACTGCCGGGGTGGCGCGGTGGTGCTGCACCGGCAGTTCGATCCCGGTGCCGTCCTGGAGTCGCTCGACCGCGACCGGCTGAGCTTCCTGCTGCTGGCGCCGACGATGGTGCAGATGGTGATGGAGCACCCGCTGATCGACAGCGTCAAGGGCGGCAGCCTGCGCACGCTGATGTATTCGGCCGCGCCCATGCCCTTGCCCGTGCTGGAAAAGGCGATGGCCAAATTCGGCGACGTCTTCGTCAACCTCTACGGGCAGAGCGAGATCTGCATGTTCGCGCTGACCAAGTCGCAGCACCGGCCGCAGGGCACGGAGCGCGAGCGGCGGCGGCTGCGTTCGGTGGGCAATCCTTACCCGAACCTGCAGGCACGGATCGTCGACGAGCAGGGCGTCGAGTGCCCGCGCAATGTGCCAGGGGAGATCACCGCCCGCTTCGTGGCGCAGTTCCGTGGCTACTGGAACAACCATGCCGCCACGCTGGAGACCGTGCGTGACGGCTGGATCCACACCGGCGACCTGGGCTACGTGGACGAGGACGGTTTCCTGTTCCTCGTCGACCGCAAGAAGGACATGGTCATTTCGGGCGGCGAGAACATCTACTCGCGCGAGGTCGAAGAGTCGCTGCTGCGCCATGCGGCGGTGGCCGAGTGCGCGGTGATCGGTGTGCCGGACCTGAAATGGGGCGAGACCGTGTGTGCGCTGGTTGTCCTGCGCACCGGGCAACCGGTGCCGACCGCGGCCGAACTGATCGAGTTCAGCAAGCACCAGATCGCCAGCTACAAGAAGCCAAAGCAAGTGGTCTTCATCGAGCGCCTGCCCAAGCTGGTGACCGGCAAGTTGGACAAGAAGCTCCTGCGTGAGCAGTACGCCGGGCAGGACTTCTCCCAGCCCCAGCCCCAGCCCCAGCCCGATAAACAGGACTGACCATGAATCTGCAAATGGACGCCGGCATCGAATCGTTCCGGCAGGAAGTACGGGAGTTTTTGCGGGCGAAGTTGCCTGCCGATGTCGTCCGGCGCACACGCATCGGCATGCACCCGCCGCACAACGATGACCGCCAGTGGTGGAACAGGGTACTCAACGAACAGGGCTGGTCTGCGCCGGCTTGGCCCAGGGAATACGGCGGAACTGGCTGGACACCCCTGCAGCAGCATGTGTTCGAACGCGAGTGCCGCCTGGCCCATGCGCCCGAAGTCCGCTGGCAGGGACTGAAGCTGATCGGCCCCGTCATCTACGCCTTCGGCACCGCCGAACAGAAAGCCCGCTACCTGCCGCCCATCCTCAGCGGAGAGGAGGTCTGGGCGCAGGGATTCTCGGAGCCGGGTGCCGGCTCGGATCTGGCGTCGCTGAAGACCTCGGCCGTGCTGGACGGCGACCACTGGATCATCAACGGGCAGAAGCTGTGGACGACCGAAGGCCAGTTCTCGAACATGGGTTTCTTCCTGGTGCGCACGGCGCGCACCGAGCGTCCGCACAAGGG
>JBEEMX010000288.1:0-4965 GCA_041192465.1 Pseudomonadota bacterium
GCCTAGGGGAAACGCTCATGCATTCCCAACGCTTCCCCGCGTTCACGTTCGTGCTCATCACGGCAGCGATTGCGGCCGTGCCGGCATCGCTTTTGTGGGCCAGTGCCCACCCGCACACCAAGGTAGCCGGCCCCGACACGGCACCGAAAGCGGGCTCTGCACGCCTGGTACTGGAGCGAGACGTGACCGACTGCGAGCTGAAGTACGAGGCGCTGCTGATGTTTGTTCACGATACACGCAAGGAGATGAAGAATGAACCAACCCAATGATTGCCCTCGCTTCGTCAGCGAGGTGGAGCACGAGCGTGCGGTCGGCGAGCTGAGCCGACGGGTCGAGGCCCTGGTAGCGGGCGAGGCCCACTGGAAAGCCGCGGCCCGCTCCGAATCGGGTCGCGTCGCCTACCAGCGCAAGATGCTTGAGACGTGCAATGCGACGATCGCGGAGCAGACCAAGGACGTGAAGGACTCTAGCGACGCGACCATCGAGTTCGGCGTGGCCGCGATCGAACTGAAGCGAGACCTTGAGGACAGGGACCAGAGGATCAAGGAGCTGATCGCGCAGGTGCAGACACTGCGGGCGAGCGCGATTGTCACGACTGCCGCGTACGATGACTGGAAGATGGAGGCGGCGGCGAAGCTGGCGCAGTCGAAGTCGTGGGGCGACACGCTCCGGGCGGAGCTGGCCATTGCGGTGAATACTCGCGACCACCTCACGAACGAGTTGTGGCGGGCGAAGAAGGAGCGCGACGGGTTCGAGAAGGCGTGGAACCTGGCGTGCCGGGAGCGGGCCGAGTTTGAGCGGGAGCGCAACGATGCGCGGGACGGCCGCTACGCGCTGTCGGTGTCGTGCGACAAGGCCCGCGCGACGAATAGCACCGTGTTGGAGGATCGCGCCCGGCTGCAGGCGGAGCTGGACCAGGCGACGAAGCAGCGCCGCGAGTTCGAGGCGGCGTGGGACCAGGCAAGGGTGGAGCGCGACACGTTCGAGAAGGAGTACACCGGGGCCATCGACCAGAACACCCACCTGCGGAAGCTGTTCGTCACGATGCATGAACTGCTGAAGCAGGGAGGTGCAGCATGAACACGACCTTCCTGGCTGGCCTGCCGGAGTACCAGAAGGCCCTGACCGGGCACGACGAGCTGTCCGAGCTGCGCGCCGAGAACGCACGGCTGGAGCTGGCGTGGAGTGCAGCCGTCGCTCGCATCGAGCAGATGGCCGCCTCCGACCGGGAGCTGTACGACTACCTGGAGAAGGTGAAGCGGGCCACGCTGTGGCAGCACGTCGTGTTGTGGTGGAGGTCGCCGTGAACCGCAGCAACAAGCCAGGGCAGACCCCGCCCTGTAGCCACGAGGAGTTGGTGGTACTCCTCGACTTCGACACGCACCCGCCACGGTGGCGGTACCTGCCCTGCAGGGCGAGCTGGACGGGAAAAGCCGCAGGGTCTCTGCTATCCAACGGGTACTGGTGTGTGACCATTGGGCGCAAGCAGTACAAGGCCCACCGGGTAGCATACTTCTACTTCACGGGGATCTGGCCGACCGAGCAGATAGACCACATCAACGGCGACAGGCTGGACAACAGGGCGTGCAACCTGCGCATGGTATCAGGCAGCGTGAACTGCCGGAACCGGGGCAGCGTGCGAGCGTGCAGCACTACAGGACTGCGCGGGGTACATTGGCCGCCGAGTGTCCAGGCGCGGGGTCACCGTCCACGAGCTATCGCTATCGACGCGACCGGGAAACCCGTGGCGCTAGGCGCGTACGACACGGTGGAAGAGTGCGCCGCCGTGGCCGCCGCGTATCGGAGAGCGAACTACCCCGGATACACCGGCAGAGGAGACACTGCATGAACCACCAGTTGGTCTACTTGGACTGGGAGTCGACCTACGAGGTCGGCAAGTACAGCATCGTCAGCATGGGGACACAGGCGTACCTACTGGACGACCGCTTCGAGGCCATCGGCGTGGCAATCCAGTGGCCCGAGGACAACAGCCCGAAGTGGTACAAGGACGGCGACATCGACGTGCAGATGGACCGACTGCGGCGCGAGCAGGACCACACCATCGTGGTTCAGCACAATGCCACCTTCGATGGGTCAATCCTGGCGTGGCACTACGACGCCCACCCGGCGGAGCTGGTCTGCACCGTCGCGATGGCCCGCAGTCTGGGCCTGTCGCTGGTCGGCGGGTTGAGCCTGGACTCGCTGGCGGAGCGGGCCATCGGGCAGGGCTACCCGCTGCCGCACAAGGGCAAGGAGGTCGTCTACGCCAGCGGCAAACGCCGGTGTGACTTTACTGCTACCGAGCTGGCAGCTTATGGGAGGTACTGCATCGACGACGTTCGGATCTGCAAGGCGCTGTTCGACATCTTCGTCCAGCACCTGCCGCCGGCCGAGCTGATCTTCCAGTCGAGCATCCACCGCATGTACACCGCGCGCAACCTCACCATCCACCGACCCACGGTGGAGGCGGAGCTGCTGCGTGTGCGTGAGCGGCGGGACGCCGCGCTGGACCTGGTGTGCGAGCGGCTGGGGGTGCAGGACAAGGCACTGCTGCTGCAGGTGGTGGGGTCCAATCCGAAGATGGCCGAGGCGCTGGAGCTGTTCGGCGCGGAGGTGCCGATGAAGCGGTCGAAGACGGACCCGAACAAGCAGACGTTCGCGTTTGCCAAGACGGACCCAGGACTGCTGGACCTGCTGCACCACCCGGTGCTGGAGGTGGCGGCGCTGGTCGAGGCGCGGCTCGGGCTGAAGAGTTCGATCGAACAGACCCGATGCGAGACGTTCCTGGAGCTGGAGAAGATGGGTCCACTGCCGGTACCATTAAAGGTTAGTGGCGCTCATACTCATCGCCTCTCTGGTGGCGGGGAGAGCGGGGGCAAGGGCTTCAACTGGCAGAACCTCCCGTCCGGTCGGCGCGAGGGGCAGTCGAAGGCGCTGAAGGACAGCCTGCACGCCATGCCGGGGCAGGTGCTGACCTCCTTCGACAGTTCGCAAATCGAGCTGCGCTGCTTCGACTACATCGCGAACGACGAGCTGGGGTTGCAGAACTTCAGGGACGGGCTGTGCCCATACAGCGGTACCGCACTGCACCTGTTTCCTGCACCGGAGCTGACGGCGAAGGACGTGAAGAAGTTGGCCAAGGCAGGCGATGAGGTGTGGGCCGCGCGCAGACAGATCGGCAAGGTAACGAACCTCTCTGGAATCTTCGGTGTCGGACCCAAGACCTTCAAGGACTACGCGCTGACGCAGGGCGGGGTCGTGCTGACGTTCCGGGAGGCGTGCATCTACAACCACGGGTTCAAGAACACCAAGCCGGCGGCGGGCAGGCTGTGGAAGCTGGGCGACAAGGTGCTGCGGCTGCTGGCTGACGGTCAGGGCTGCGAGTTCGGCGGCCCGACGGGCAAGCTGTTCGTGTCGGACCCGGATCGCAAGGTGCTGGGCCACAAGATGCCCGGCGTCCTCCTACCGGACGGCCTCTGGCTCACGTACCCCGACATCGAGATTGTCCACATGGAGGTGGACGTGGACATCATCGACCAGGACACGGGCGAGGTGCTGGGCACGGAGAAGAAGTGGCGCGACCAGTGCCGGTACTGGACCAAGAAGGGCAAGGCGTCCATCCCGTCGTACCTGTGGGGCGGCTCGTTCAGCGAAAACCTCACGCAGGCTTTTGCATTTTCGGTCATGAAGTATCAGTCCGGGTTGCTGGATTTCCACCTCGTGGCGAACGACCACGATGCGCACACGGTGACCAGCTCCATCGCCGACGCACCCCGCGCACTGGAGAACCTGCGGTGGGTGATGGAGCAGGCCCCACCCTGGGCACCAGGGCTGCCGCTGGCGGGCGAGATTGGACAGGCCGGGGCGTTCGGGAAGATTGTCAAACGATGACCTTGGGCGTAAACTACCGACATGGGCGCCAGCCCCTCCCGCCTGATACCGGGAGCTGAATTTCCCGGTCAACAAGCCGGGGTGGACGCAGGGGCTTCGGCCGTATCAGCCTGCTTTTCACCCCGGCTTTTTGTTTGGAGTCCGCATGAAACACCCCCGAGGAGGCCCACCAGGCGTACCTCGAAGCCAAGCGCCTACACCACGAAGGGAACACCCTATGAGCCACAGCTTCACCAGCCTTGAGATGCACAAGCAGTGCCCGCGCAGGTACTACGAGAACCGCGTGATCAAAATCCACCCCTACAAGGAAAGCCCAGCCACGGCGTGGGGCAACGCGGTTCACTCCGCGCTGGAGAGTTACCAGAAGCATGGCACCCCGCTGCCGGAGAACATGAGGGGCTACTCCTGGGTGTGTACCGACGTCATCGACCAGCTCAGCCCCGACGCCGTGGTGGAGATCGAGTTCTCCTTCACGGCCGAGGGCAAGGAGTGCGCCCGCAACAACTGGAACGCAAAGTTGTGGTCAGGCAAGGCCGATGTCATCGACATTGTGGACGGGCACTGCGTGGTGGTGGACTGGAAGACCGGGGGCAGCAAGTACCCCAAGGTCGACCAGTTGCACCTCATGAGCCTGTTCGTCATGCTGAAGTACCCCGAGGTGCAGAGCGTGTCGGGCTTGCTGTTCTTCCTTGACGACGGCGTGGTCCACCCGGCCGATGGGTCTGCACGCTGGACCCGTGACGATCTGCCCACCATGTGGGCGGAGTGGATGGCCAAGGTGGATGCGGTCGAGCAGAACCGCACGATGGGGGTATGGCCCCCACAAGTGAACAACCTGTGCGGCTGGTGCGAGTGCTCCAGTTGCCCCCACCACGCCCCAGCCCTCGCCAAGCGCGAGGCCAAGGCTGCTCGTTTCGCAAGTGAGTACCCCATGACCAACGACCAAGACACCCAAGCGCGAGGCCAAGGCTGCTCGTTTCGCAAGTGAGTACCCCATGACCAACGACCAAGACACCCAAGCACAAGACTTTCTCAACAAGATGCCCCCGAGCCTGCCCCAATCCCGCACCCTGC
>JBEEMX010000289.1:0-4953 GCA_041192465.1 Pseudomonadota bacterium
GCCAGCGCCTCGACCGTGACCGAGCCGCCCAGGCGCACGGCTTCCAGAAGATCGGATTGGCGGGGATTCGGTGTCATGGAAGCGCAGCCTACACAGGCGCAAAACGAACACAAACCGGGTAAATACTCACACTTGAATCGGGTGTCTGCGGTTAAAACGAAAAAAAGCGATCAAAACGAAATCAAAAAAATCAAAAACGAATCGCAAAACCACAGAAACGAACTTCATTGCCTACCACGCCCATGACGGCCAGCGACACCCCCCCAGACTGCGACGTGCTCATCGTCGGCGGCGGCATCAACGGCGCCGGCATTGCCCGCGACCTGGCGGGGCGGGGCTGGCGCGTGGTGCTGGCCGAGCAGGACGACCTGGCCTCGCACACCTCGTCCTCGTCCACCAAGCTCATCCACGGCGGGCTGCGTTACCTGGAGTACTTCGAGTTCTCGCTGGTGCGCAAAGCCTTGCAGGAACGCGAGGTGCTGCTGAAAAGCGCCCCGCACATCATGTGGCCGCTGCGCTTCGTGATGCCGCACGACCCGTCGATGCGCCCGGCGTGGCTGATCCGGCTGGGGCTGTTCCTCTACGACCACCTGGCGCGGCGCGAGGTGTTGCCCGGCTCGCGCGGCATCAACCTGCGCACCCACCCGACCGGCGCACCGCTCAAACCCGCCTTCACCCGCGGTTTTGTCTACTCGGACGGCTGGGTGGACGATGCGCGGCTGGTGGTGCTGACCGCACTCGATGCGCAGGCCCAGGGCGCGCACATCCTCACCCGCACCCGCTGCACCGCCGCCGTGCGCAGCGCCGACGGCTGGCGCGCGACGCTGCAATCCAGCGATGGCCGCGCACACACCGTGCAGGCGCGGGCGCTGGTCAACGCGGCCGGGCCGTGGGCGGAATCCTTCCTGCGCCAGCAAGCCCAGTCCGCCCGCGGCGAGGCGCTGGCCACCCGCAGCCTGCGTCTGGTCAAGGGCAGCCACATCGTCGTGCCGCGCTGCTTCGCGCACGACCACGCCTACATCTTCCAGAACCCCGACAAGCGGATCATCTTCGCCATCCCCTACGAAGGCGAGTTCACGCTGATCGGCACCACCGACCAGGAACTCCACGGCGACCCGCGCGGCGCCTGCATCGACGCCGACGAGATCGCCTACCTGTGCGAACAGGCCAGCCGCTACTTCACGCGCCCGGTCACACCCGCCGACGTGGTGTGGAGCTACTCGGGCGTGCGGCCACTGCTGGACGACGCCTCGGGCGATCCGTCTGCCGTCACGCGCGATTACCTGCTGGAGTCGAACACCGACGCTGCACCGCTGCTGAGCGTGTGGGGCGGCAAGATCACCACCTTCCGCAAGCTGGCCGAAGACGCCGCCACCGAGGTCGGCCAGATGCTGGGTGACGCCCGCCAGCCCTGGACCGAAGGCCGCACGCTGCCGGGCGGCGATTTCCGCGACTGGATCGGCACGGCGCAGCGGCCCGACACCGATTTCGAGCGCCTGGTGCTGCAAGTCCAGCAACGCCACCCGTGGTTGCCGGTGCGGCTGGCGCGGCGCCTGGCGCGGGCGTATGGCAGCCGGATCAGCGAGCTGCTGGCGGGCATCCACGACCTCGCCGGCCTGGGCGCCGAGATCGCGCCGGGGCTGCACGAGGCCGAACTGCGCTTCCTGCAAGCCACCGAATGGGCCACCTGTGGCGATGACGTGCTCTGGCGGCGCAGCAAGCTCGGGCTGCACTACACGCCCACTCAGCGCCAGCAGGTCCACGATTGGATGGCCGCGCACCCACCCACCCCTTCCGCGATGAAAGCAAGCCCATGCAGTTGACGCTCGAAGGCATCGGCAAACGTGTCGGCGCCGAGGCCTGGTGCGGATCATGGCCGGACTCGACATGCCGACCACCGGGTGCTGCTGGGGGTTACACCGCCGTGCTGGACGCGGAATTGATCCCGCGCACTCGTACAAGCCGAATCCGAACCCGAAGGACGACGCCGATTACGCCCTGCTGCCGCTGAAGATGACCTTTGCTGCTGATGGACGTGTGGCACTGGACGCCGCTGGTGGCGCTGCTGGCCTATGCGGGGTTGCGCTCGATTCCCGAGGCGTACTACCAGGCCGTCCGGATCGACGGCGCCAGCAAGCTCGCGGTGTTCCGCTACATCCAGTTGCCCAAGATCCTCAGCCAGTACCTGACGCAGAAGGCGGTCGGCCAGGCCGAGAGGGAAGGAGCCGGTCATGCATGAGCACCGCTTCCACCAGCGCTCGCTGTTCCCATCGCCTGCATGGTGTTCGCGCTGCGGCCCATCTACTGGATGGTCAACATGAGCTTCAAGACCAAGTCCGACAAGGCAGCGCCGTGGGCCAAGCTGGCAAACGAGAAGCCCAAGGGCGAGACGATCGACTACGACAAGCTGCTCGGCGCCTGGAAGGAAGGCCGCGTGCGATGACACCTGAACCGACCAGCCTTTGCTGCTGATGAACGCAGGCGCCGCCGACTGTCTCCCGGCGGCGCCTGCCCCGTTTTTACGCACGATCGCTCTATATAGTGGAGCGCCATGACGCCCACACCGCCTGCCCGTTTCGACCATCCCCGCTTCATCCGGCTCGCCCGCCCAGGCGGCATCGAAGTCACGTTCATGGACTGGGGCGCCACCTGGCTGTCCTGCCGGGTACCGGTTCCCGGTGAAGCGCCGCGCGAGGTGCTGCTCGCCCACCCGACACCCGAGGACCACGCCACGCGCGGCGGCTACCTCGGCGCCACCGTCGGCCGCTACGCCAACCGCATCGCCAACGCACAGTTGCAGCGCGACGGCATCACCCACGCGCTCGTGCCGCACCCGGCCGGATCACGCCACCAGCTCCACGGCGGCCCGGACGGCTTCAGCCACCGCCGCTGGCAGGTCACGCAGCAGAGCGACACCGCGGTCACCTTCTCGCTCGACAGCCCGGACGGCGACCAGGGCTTCCCCGGCGCGCTGCACCTCGATGTCGTCTACACGCTGACCGATGCGATGTCGATGGCGATGGAGATCCGCGCCACGGTCGATGCGCCCTGCCCGGTCGCGCCGACGCAGCATGCGTACTTCAACCTCGATACGCAGCCGGGCAGCGTGCTCGGTCACGCACTGCAGATCGGCGCGGCGCAATACCTGCCCGTCGATGCCGAACTGCTGCCAGTGAACGGGCCGCAGCCGGTCGCGGGGACGGAGTTCGATTTCCGCACCGCGCAGTCGATCGGCAGCGACTACGACCACGGCTGGCTGCTCGACGCCGGGCCGCAACCCGCCGCGGTACTCACCTCGTCGGACGGCAAGCTGTCGATGGCCCTGACCACCTCGATGCCCGCGCTGCAGGTCTACACCGGCGCGCACCTCGCGGGCGAGCCGGGGCGCGATGGTCAGCCGATGGTGCGCAAGGCCGGGTTGGCGATGGAGCCGGGGTGGCTGGCGGACAGCCCTAACCAGGTGGCGTGGGCGCAGCGGACGTGCTGGCTGGATGCAGGGGTGGCGCGGTCCGAGCACCTGCACTGGCACTGGACCACGGCCGCCTGAGACACCCCCCGCCGCACCCCTGTTCGCCCCTCTTCACCGACCACGCCTGTTGCCGATGTCAACTTCCCTGCCGCGCAGCCGCCTAAGGCCGCTGACCACATGCCTGCTGGCCGCCGTCACGCCCCTGGCGTTCGCCGCGCCGGACACCTTGGCCACAGCCCTGCAGCACTGCACCACGCTCACGGACGCTGCACCGCGGCTGGCCTGCTACGACGCACTGTCCATCCCGCAAGGCGCACCGCGTGCCGCCACCGAGCGGGCATCGGGGCCGGTCAGCCCCAGCGAACTCTCGCGCTACTGGGAACTCGATCCGCAGGACCAGCACGGCGAGCTGCGCTTCGTCTCCTACCGCCCCAGCTACATCCTGCCGCTGCACCTGACCAGCCGCATCAACCACGCACCGCAGTCACCCACGCAGGCCGCCGTGCCGATGCCGAACTACCAGCGGACCGAGGCCAAGTTCCAGCTCTCGCTGCGGACCAAGCTCATGCAGGATGCGTTCGACTCGGGCGCAGACCTCTGGGCCGGGTTCACACAACAGGCGCTGTGGCAAGTATTCAACGGGCAGAACTCGGCACCATTTCGCAACACCGACTATGAGCCGGAGCTGATGCTGGTGCTGCCGACGCGGCAGAAGCTGCGTGAACTGCCGGGGGGCTGGCAATGGCGCTACACCCAGCTCGGGCTGGCACACCAGTCGAACGGCCAATCGGATCCGCTGTCACGTAGCTGGAACCGGTTCTACCTCGCCGCAGGCATCGAGCAAGGCCCGTGGACGCTGACCGCCAAACTCACCCAGCGGCTGAACGAGCCGATCGAGACCGACAACAACCCGGACCTCGGCGTCTACCGCGGCCGAGCCGAGCTGCGCCTGCGCTGGGTGTCCGGTCACTCGGTGGCGGCGCTGCAGTACAGCGGCTCACCGAGGCGCATCAACCGCGGCGCGCTGCTGGCGGAGTGGAGCCGGCCGATCCGCCTGGACCAACCCGAGGGCCTGCGCTGGTACGTGCAAGCCTTCGCCGGCCATGGCGAGACACTGACCGACTACAACTTCGCCCAGACGAGCGTCGGGGCGGGGGTGATGTTTTCGCCGTTTTGACGAGAGCGGGCAGGCCGTCTTGCGCCACGCGCTGAACCGCGCTTTTGCACGCGGAAGAGGTCACGTGTGCATCTCACCCCCCGGAACGTTTCACGGTGAGTCTGTCGGCGAGTTCGAGTCCAACTTTCACGCGGCGGCGCTCAAGGCAGCGGCTCGGAGTGGGGTCAGTTTGAACAAGTGGGCGGAGCAGGCGCTGAGTGCGGCAGCGCACTTGCCTGCTGGACGCTCGGCCACGCAAGACCACGCTGGAAAAGGTCGCTTTGGCCCTCGGGCTGGAGGCTGAACAGTTGCGTTGGTGATCGACGCT
>JBEEMX010000290.1:0-4947 GCA_041192465.1 Pseudomonadota bacterium
CCGCAACTCGCCACCGCTACACGGATCGCTCGCGACACCAGTTCGCCGGTGCCGGGATGGCCGGGATGGCCCTTGACCACGACCGGGCACCCGGCGGCAAAGGCGCTGGCGGTGTCGCCACCCGCCACCGAGAACGCCAGCGGGAAGTTTGACGCGCCGAACACCGCAACCGGCCCCAACGCCCGGTTCATGCGCCGCAAATCTGCGCGCGGCGGGGTGCGGTCGGGCAGAGCCAGGTCGATGGTCGCGTCAAGCCAAGTGCCGCGGCGCAATTCGCGCGCGAACATCGCCAGTTGTCCCGTGGTGCGCCCCCGCTCGCCTTCCAGCCGAGCGCGCGGCAGGCCGGTTTCGGCCATCGCGGTTGCGATCAACTCATCACCAATGGCGAGGATTTCGCTGGCAACCGCATCGAGATTTCGAAGCAGCGCGGCACTGATGTGGCCTATGCCTGGACCGGCGCCCGCATTTCCCGGATCGACCTCACCAGCAACTACGAGACCGGCAGCGCATCGGCGGCCCATGCCCTCCTGCAGTACCTCGGCGCCCAGCACGCCGGCCGGCAGACCGGGCGCGTCCTCGGTGCCGGTGAAACCGTCGATTGGGGCGCAGGCTCCAAGCGGCAGTACTGGAAGGCGTACATCAAGCACCTTGAAATGAAGCGCCACGAGTGCGCCCGCCCCGAGCTGGTCGAGCACTGCGCAGAGCGCGGCATCGTCCGGTTCGAGGGAACCATCAGATCCAACACGCTCACCGACATCGGAGCGGCATTCATTGGCGATTACGAAAGGGGTTTTGGCATGGGCCAACTCATCAAGCTGTTCAAGGAACACACCCAGGTGCTAGAGCGCCCGACGCGCACCACCGACGACCTGGACGACCTGCCGCGCCACCTGCGCGCCACGGCCCGCGACTACCTCGCCGGGGCCGATCTGGCCCGCGATCTGAGCCGCGCCACCTTCTACCGCCACCGGGCCGCGCTGCTGCCCTACGGCGTGGACATTGCCGTCCGCAACGTCACCCCGTTTCAGCCCCGCGTGCAGGTCATCAACGTCCAGCCGGCCGCCGTGCCGGTGTGGTACTGGCAGGCCGCAGCATGACCCCCGAAGACCTGCAAATCTTTGTCATCGGCGCCATCTTCGGCGCCTGCCTCTGCGGCTTTGCGTGGTGGTCTGCCGTCGCCTGTGAGCTGGTCAGCCGGCTGTGTCTGCTGCTGCGCAGGGGTGCCCGATGACACGCCCTCCCGTGCTCCTGCTCGTCTTCCTGCTGCCCGCTCTGCCCGTCCTGGCTGGCATTGCTCACCACTACTTCCCCCGGTTCCAGCGCCTTGTGCAGCGCCTGGGCCATTCATCCTCCGCACTGTCCTGGAAAGTCAATCATGAACAAGTTCGCCCGTTTCGCTCGCCCGGTTTCCTTCCTTTCCCTCGCCGGCGCCGGTAGCGCCATGGCTGCGGTCCCTCCCGAAGTCACGGCCGCTGTCACCGGCATCGGCGTGGATGCCGGCTCCATTGCCACCCTGGTGCTCCTGGCCATCGTGGCCGTGTTCGCCATCAAGTTCATCCGCAAGGGCCTGTAAGCCCACGCGCCCCGCACTTCAGAGAATCTGAAGTATTGCCCCTGAAACCCCCTCGGGGGCAATGCTGGAGATTTTTAGTATGGCGAATAATGGTTATCTGAATTCATCTGGTTCTTGCATTCCTGTTATTGATTTTTCTATTTATTGCCCTTCTGATGCTAGGAGTGTTTTTGTTGTTGTTTATGATAAATATTTGAATAATATAGAATCCAGATGCTGGAATTCTTTGTGGACCGTTAGTTATTCTATTCCCGTCCCTTCTAAAAATTGTCAAATTCCCGGCCCAATACCGCTTTCGACAATCCCAACCGTCGCCGATGGAATAACCCTAGGCTGGCAAGCTGGCGGCGCCTTGATCCTGGTTGGCTGCATCCTTTTCCTCAAGAAGGCATTGAAATGACCTGGAATGACTTCCCTTACGCGTTCTTCGTGGCCTTCTGCGGCTCGTTCGGCTGTTGCGCCCTCATCGCTTGGTCGCTGGTCAAATGATCGCCCGGTGGCTCTTCCTGGCCGTCCTGGCGCTCACCTTGCCGGCTCGGGCGCAGATCACTTCTGCAGGCCCCATGGCTGTTCAGTACGGCTCTTCCTATGTGGTCAGCTACGCCAGCAACGGCACTCCGATTGCTGCCGCTTCTCGCTCCATCACTGCCGGTGCGGCGGCTGGTGAAGCCCTGGTGATGGACATGTTCAAGTTCGCAGGCCCTGCCGGTGAGCTTGGCGTCACGGTCGGCCGTACTGCGGCGGCGGCGGGCATTGCCTCCGCCCTTGCTCGCGTCATGCCGTATGTCGGCGCCGGTATGCTGGCATACGATATTTACAAGGCGGTTGGTGTTCGTCAGGGCGCAAACGGTGCTGAAATTGATCCTGGTTCTTCTCCTTCTAGTTCGCAATTAACTGAATATCAGGCTGATACTGCTGGCTGGGCTCCCAATTCAGTTTCTGCCTGTAATCTTTACGAAGTAACTCAACGTCAATTTTATGGTGAATATTCTTACTTTGAACAAGGTATAGAGTATTACAAACGTTTGATTGGAAGATCTCATGTTGAAACTATTGGAGGCCGTGATAAATGTGTAATTGATCTTGCAAAACTTTCTGGTCCTGATGCTTCAACATTCTTGTACCCTGGTTTTCGTGTCGTTGATATAAATTCCCGGCAAAGTGCTGCTTCGTCTCGTTGCATTGAGGCGGCTACAGGCGCTCAAGCTGCGCCTAGATCTGATGGCCTCTGCCCGACAGGTCGATATGAATCAGCCACTGAATCACAGGTTCAGGCCAAGCTTTTGCCCGTGGCTCAGGCCAATACCGTGGACGCCATGAAAGCAGCCATCGCGGCAGGTGCAGCTATCCCGGCCACTGAACCCAAGGTTGCCGGTCCTGCGTCTCAAATTGGTCAGCCCAGAACCACCACCACAACCGGCCCCGCTGGTCAGACCCAGACCACCACTACCCCTACGTTCCAGTACAACTACGCAGGCAACACGATCACGTACAACACGACGAACCAGACGACCAGCAACGTGACCAACAATGCCGGCGATACCAGCACCACCACCACCACTGAGCCGGTTCCCTCCGACACCAAGCAGCTCTGCGACAGCTACCCCGATAGCCTTGCCTGCATGAAGCCGGGTACCGCTCCTGACCCCGAGGCCGTGCCGATTCGCAAGACGCCGGTTTCCATCACGTCTGATCGATCCCGCTGGGGCGCCAACGCAGGCGGCTGCACCCGTGCGGCAATCCATCTTGTCAGCGGGCCTGTCATCGACCTCTGGAAACCCTTCTGTGACTTCTTCGCCCTGATTCGAGGCGTGGTTGTTGGCACCTTCGGCCTTGTCGGCGCTTTCCTCTTCAAGAACGGAGTCAAGTGATGTCCCTCGCTCAGTTGCTCGTCGCACTCGCTGCCCCTCTTGCGCGCCGTGTCTTCATCGCCCTGGGCCTTGCCTGGGTCGTTTATGAGGGTGTTACCACGGCTGTGGACACGATGCTCACCAATGCTGCTGCGCAGATGCTCGGTTTGCCTCCCGATGTCCTGGCACTGCTCAACCTTGCGGGCGTCTTCGACGGCTTCGGCTTGCTGACCGGTGCGTTCATCGCCCGCTTAGCGATGATCCCGCTGGCGCAGATCATCCCCGACCAGGGCGTTTCCTCGTGATCACGCTGATTACCGGCGCGCCCGGTGCGGGCAAGACCAATGCCCTGGTGTCGCTCCTGGCTGAGCTGGCCGAGGGTCGCGCCCTCTACGTTTCCGGCATCCCTGACCTGACCGTGCCGCATGTTGTCCTGGACGACCCCACCAAGTGGCATGAGGTCGTGGAAGACGGTGGCGCCGTGGTGATCGACGAGGTTCAGCGCGTCTGGCGCCCGAACCGCTCCAAGATTTCCGACGACATCGCTGCCCTCGAAACCCACCGCCACCGCGGCACCGATTTTTTCATCGTCACGCAAGGCCCGAACCTCGTTCACCAGAACGTGCGCGCCCTGGTTGGCCGGCATGTTCACCTCCGAGACACGGGCATTACCGGCCGCTGGTGGTACGAATGGCCCGAGTGTTGCGACAACGTGTCGAGCGGCTGGAAGCAGGCTCCGTTCAAGAAGCATTACAGCCTGGACAAGAAGGCACAGGCCCTCTACACCAGCGCGTCGAAGCACGTGAAGCCCATTCGCAGCTTCCCTCGCGTGCTGCTGCTGCTGGGCGTCGTCGTGGTGCTGATCGCTGCTCTCGGCTGGCGGATCTATGAGCGTTTCGCGCCCCGTGTCGAGCAGGCGCATCAGCTTGGCCAGGCGAAGCCGGCCACGCCTGCCAGTGCGCCGTTTTTACCTTCTTCTCCTCTACAGGCGCCGCCGGCGGCGTCTGCTTCTGCTCCTGTTTCTGCTGCCCCTGTCGCCGCGTCTGCGCCGAAGCTGGCCGGCTGCATCGCCATGCGCAAGCGTTGCGAGTGCATCGACGACCAGGGCCTGGTGATGACCGTCCAACTCGACGCCTGCCAGCTCACGGCGGGCCGCGGCGGTGCCGGCATTCCGTACCCCCGCGACACCTCGCCACCGCCAGCCCTGGCTTCCTACCTCAAGCACACGCCTGACCTGCATCAGGTGCGCGATGAGTCGCCGGCCACTACGGCCGCGCTTTCCCCGCGTGCCCCGCGCTGACGGCGCCGGGGCACGCCTCCCTCTGCCGTACTGCTTCCGTCAAGACCGTATTTCGACCTCCCTCAGACAACCCCCGCCACCCTGGGCGGCGGCGGCGCCGCCGAAGCGGCCGCAGACACCAGTCGAGCCCATGGCCTCCTGCATGGTCAATCCCCGGTTCTGCCGCTGGTCCGTCCAGCAGCCACCCTCAGGCATGCGCAAGGCCCGCTAGCCTGTAAGCCACG
>JBEEMX010000291.1:0-4943 GCA_041192465.1 Pseudomonadota bacterium
GCGTGCCAACTCCAGACCAAAGCCGCTGCCGGCACCGGTGATGACGGCCGTCTGCCCGGCTTGTAAATTCATGATCGACATGGTGTTGTCCTTCTCAATTGTTCAGACCAGCTTGACCAGCTGCTTGCCAAAGTTCTTGCCCTTGAGCAAGCCCAGGAAGGCTTCGGGCGCGCTGGCAATGCCTTGCGCGATCGATTCGCGGAATTTCATCTTGCCAGTGGCCACCATGGTGCCCAGCTCCTTGGTGGCTTCGGGCCACACCTCGGGGTGCTCGCTCACAATGAAGCCTTCGATCTTCAGGCGCGACACCAGGATCATCGCGGGGTTGGCCAAAGGCATGGGCTGGGGGCCCGAGGACAGCACCTCGATCCTGCGCGTCTACGAGAAAAACCCGCTCATCGCCGACCAGGTGGCCGTCAACCACCGCAAGGCCGACCTGACCCCGCGCCAGAAGGCCATGCTCGACTTCGCGCTCAAGGTCTGCCGCGACTCGGCCGCGATCGACGAGGACGACTACACCGTGCTGCACGCCCATGGCTTCATGGACGAGGACATCTGGGACATCGGCGGCATCACGGCCTTCTTCGGTTTGTCGAACCGCATGGCGAACCTGATCGGCATGCGGCCCAATGACGAGTTCTTCCTGATGGGCCGCCAGCCCCGCCCGCCGCGCGCATGAACAGCCCCGCCCGCGCCGTCATCAGCGGCTTCACCTTCCTGCGCAACGGCGTGAAGCTCGGCTTTCCGTTCGAGGCGTCGATCCGCTCGATCCTGCCGCTGGTGGACGAGTTCGTCATCGCGCTGGGCGCGGGCGAAGACGACACCGTGGACCGCATCCGGGCGCTCGCCGCCGCTGAGCCCAAGATCCGCATCCTCGACACGCTGTGGAACGAACGCATGGCCGAGCGCGGCTTCGTCTACGCGCAGCAGAAGATGATCGCGCAGTACGCCTGCACGGGCGACTGGGCCTTCTATCTGGAGGGCGACGAGGTGCTGCACGAGGGCGAGCTGGCAGCCATCCGCGCCTCGGTCGACCGCCACCACGGCAATCCGGAGGTCGAGGCGCTGGTCTTCGACTACCTGCATTTCTACGGCTCGCCGCAGTGGCTGGCGGTGAGTCCGGCGTGGTACCGGCGCGAATGCCGGCTGATCCGCAACACGATCCGCACGTATGCGCCGGACGGGCAGTTCTGGGTCGTGATGGACAAGCACCGCCACGGCCGCCACCCCAAGGCGGCGCTGGTCAACGCCCACATCTACCACTACGGCCACGTCCGTCGGCTCGATTACATGCAGGCCAAGATGGACCAGGTCAGCAAGTACTGGTCGCACCAGCCGCCGACGATGCGCTACACGATCGACCCACAGGCGCTGCGCCCATTCACTGGCACACACCCGGCCTGCATGACCGACTGGCTCGCCCACGACGCCGAACCCGCCTTCACGCCCGACCCGGACCACCCGCTCACCCGCCGCGAGCGCAAGCACCGCCACGCGATGCGGCTCGAACGCTGGTTCGGCTTGGACCTGAGCCACAAGCATTACAAGCTGGTCGCCTGAGAACCGAGGACGCCCACCCCATGCCCATCATGCCCATGCCCATGCCCACCCGCTACACCATCGTCATCCCGGTGCTCAACCAGTGGCGCTACACCGCGATGTGCCTCGACAGCCTGCGCGCCCAGGGTGTCGCGCCCGCCGACATCCTTGTCATCGACAACGCCAGCACCGACGAGACACCGCAGCGACTGGCCGAGCACCCCGAACTCGGGCAGCAGCGCAACCGCGTCAACCTCGGCTGCGGCGGCGCGTGGACACAGGGGGCGCTGCTGGCGGGCAATGCCGAGTGGGTCGTGCTGCTGAACAACGACGTGCTGGCCGGACCGCGGGCGATCGACGCAATGCTCGACGCGGCCGAACAGCACGGGTTGAAGGTCGTCAGCCCCGCGCTGCTCGAAGGCGCCGAGGACTACGGTTTCGCGCAGTTCGCCCCCGAGTACCTCGTGAAGATGGCCGGCACGGTGCGGCGCGGCTGGTTCCACGGCGTGTGCTTCGCGGTGCATCGCAGCGTGTTCGAGCAGGTCGGTTTCCCCGACACCGACCGCCGGCTCGGCGGGCACGAGGACATGGAATACCTCGTGCGCTGCGTCCGGGCCGGCATCCCGGTCGGCACGGTCGGCGACGCGGTGTTCCACCACTTCGGCTCGATCACGCAGAAGGCCATGAAAAAGGAAACCGGGGCCAAGGCGCTCGGGGACCGGCATTACTTCTACAGCCGCCTCGGCATGGGCTGGCTGGCGCGCAAACGCTTCAAGCTGCAGCACGAGCGGCAGCGGGATCGATGGTCCGCCGAGGAATTGAGGCGCACGGGGCACAGCCTGCACATGCTGCGCGAGGTCGGAGGCTGGAAGCATGTCTGACCGGTCTGCCATGCCTGATCACCCGGCCGTCATCCACCCGCTCGCCGACGTGCAAAGCCCGCACATCGGCGCCGGCACGCGCATCTGGCAGTTTGTCGTCGTGCTGCCCGGTGCGCACATCGGCCGCGACGGGAATATCTGCTCGCACTGCTTCATCGAAAACGGCGTGCATGTCGGCGACCGGGTGACGGTGAAGAGCGGTGTGCAGCTCTGGGATGGATTGACCATCGAGGACGACGTGTTCATCGGTCCCAACGTCACCTTCTCCAACGACCGCCACCCGCGCAGCGGCCACCGTGACTTCGTGCGCGAGGACACCGTCATCGAGCGCGGCGCGTCCATCGGTGCCGGCGCGGTGATCCTGCCGGGTGTGCGCATCGGTGCGGGTGCGATGGTGGGTGCAGGCGCGGTGGTCACGCACGATGTATCCGCCGGCATCACCGTGGTCGGCAACCCGGCACGGCCCCTGCCCCGTTCGCCCCTGCCCGAAGGAACCTGGACATGAGTACCCCGCTGGAACGCTGCCACCTCATCGATCTGCCGAAGATCACCGACCCCCGCGGCAACCTGACCTTCATCGAGGGCGGGCGCCATGTGCCCTTCGACATCCAGCGCGTCTACTACCTCTACGACGTGCCCGGCGGCTCCGAGCGCGGCGGCCACGCCCACAAGGGCCTGCACCAGCTCATCGTCGCGATGTCGGGCAGCTTCGATGTGGTCCTGGACGACGGCACCGCCAAGCGCCGCTTTCACCTCAACCGCTCTTACTACGGGCTCTATGTCTGCCCGATGATCTGGCGCGAGCTGGACAATTTCTCGTCCGGCTCGGTCTGCATGGTGCTGGCGTCCAACCGCTACGACGAGGACGACTACTACCGCGACTACGAGGAGTTCATCCGCGCCACGCACACCGGATCGGCCCCGACCGCATGACAACATGACCACCACCCTGGACCTCGGCTGCGGCGACGTGCCGCGCAACCCCTTCCATGCAGACAGGCTGTTCGGCGTGGACGTGCGCAGCAACCTCGCCGGCAACATCCGCAGCGCCGACTTGGCCATCGAATCAATCCCGTTCGGCGACGAGCAGTTCGACTACGTGACCGCCTACGACTTCATCGAGCATGTGCCGCGGGTGGTCTACGCCCCGCAGCGGCGCAACGCCTTCGTCGAGCTGATGAACGAGGTCCACCGCGTGCTCCGGCCCGGTGGCCTGTTCCTGTCGCACACGCCGGCCTACCCGCACGGCGTGGCCTTCCGCGACCCGACCCACGTCAACATCATCACGGAGGAGACCCTGCCGATGTATTTCGACGACCAGCACCGCTGGGCGTCGATCTACGGGTTCAAGGGAGCCTTCAAGGTGGTGCAGCAGCGTTGGCAGGGTCCGCATCTCATCACCCTCCTGCAGAAGACAGCCGCGCCCGACGCGCCCGCTCCGACCCTCGCCCCGGCTGGCGCCACGCAACGCATCAGTGTTGTCATCCCGGTCTACAACGGCGAGCGGTTCATCGCCAAGACACTGGATTCCGCGCTGGCCCAGACCGATCCGGATTTCGAGGTGCTGTGCATCGATGACCACTCGACCGATGGCAGCGCCCGCATCCTCGCCGAGTTCGCCGCCCGCGATCCGCGTGTGCGCGTCATCACCACGCCGCACAACCTCGGCTCGGCCCCGAAGTCGCTGGATCACGCCTTGCCGCACCTGCAGGGCGCGTACTTCGTCTACTCGTCCCAGGATGACCTGTTCTCGCCGGACTGGCTCGCCTGCCTGCGCGCACGCGCCCTCGAGACCGGCGCCGACGCGGTCATTCCCGAGGTGGTCTTGCACCACGAAGGCGAGCCGGCCCGGGACCGTGCCCTGATCGGCCTGGCCGGCGACCGAAGCGTCGTGCTCAGCGGCCGGCAGGCTTGCCAGCATTCACTCGATTGGTCGATACCCGGCAACGCGCTGTGGAACGCCCAGCTCGTGCATCGCTTCGGTTTCGAGACCTTCGCGGTCAACGCCGACGAGTACACGGTGCGCCGCCTGTTCCTGGCCTGCAACCGCGTGGTGTTCAGCCAGGGCCGTTTTCTCTACCGCCAGGACAACCCCGAGGCGGTCACCAAGCGCCTGAGTCCTGCCACGTTCGACTGGCCCCTGACGCAGTGGCGCCTGGCGCAACTGCTGGAGGAAAACGGCTTCGACCCGGCCCTGGTCGAGCGGGAACGCCGCAACGCCGTCAAGGCCATGGACAAGCTGCAGCAGCGCCTCGACACCGACTGGTCTGGCTGTCCACCCGAAGACCTCGCCCGCGCCCGCACCGCCGTGCAGCGCTTCGAGCAGCGCCGGGCGCTGCCGTCCATGCTGGTCGATCCGGCCCGCCGCCGCCGACCGGTTTCCCACTGGCTGGACAAATGGGCCCGCTCGCTGCACAAGCTGCCGAAAAAGCTCGGCCTCACCCCAAGATCACCATGATCGATTTCCTGAACCTCCGAAAAGTCAACGCCCCCCACGAGGCGGCGCTCGCCGACGCCATGCAA